>NZ_PYOB01000005.1:0-254086 GCF_003026165.1 Photobacterium sp. GB-1
GGAATCGATAACCGCTGAAAGCATCTAAGCGGGAAGCGAGCCTCAAGATGAGTCATCCCTAGACCTTTAAGGTCTCTAAAGGGTTGTTGAAGACTACAACGTTGATAGGTCGGGTGTGTAAGTGCTGCGAGGCATTGAGCTAACCGATACTAATTGCCCGTGAGGCTTAACCATACAACACCCAAGGGGTTTTTATCTCGTCAAGAGAAACGCGGACTCCAAGTACACTTGAACGTGTAGAGAACACTAGTTAACTTTTCCCAGATTGCTATTTATTGTCGATGACAATAAATAAAACCAAATTTGCTTGGCGACCATAGCGTTATGGACCCACCTGATCCCATGCCGAACTCAGTAGTGAAACATAATAGCGCCGATGGTAGTGTGGGGTCTCCCCATGTGAGAGTAGGACATCGCCAGGCTTCAAATTCGTTTTCATCTTTTTAAAAAAAGACGAAAGCAAAAATAGATATCTATTTGAACTATGGATATCGCATGTGGTGTTATCGCTCTTAGCCATCCATGGCTTCGCGATATTAGAACATCCATGTTCGTCGGAGCGGTAGTTCAGTTGGTTAGAATACCGGCCTGTCACGCCGGGGGTCGCGGGTTCGAGTCCCGTCCGCTCCGCCACTTATATTAAGCCCTAGTCGAAAGACTGGGGCTTTTTTACATTTGGAATAAATGAGTTAAATGTATTTGAGTGAGTTGGCAGTTCAGTTGGTTAGCCTCTTTATTGGAGAGCTTAGCGGCCTGTCACGTTGGGGGAACGCGGGTTCGAGTCCCGCTTGAGCGCAAGCCCGTCCGCTCCGCCACTTATATTAAGCCCTAGTCGAAAGACTAGGGCTTTTTTACATTTGGAATAAATGAGTTAAATGTATTTGAGTGAGTTGGTAGTTCAGTTGGTTAAGCTCTTTATTGGAGGGCTTAGCGGCCTGTCACGCCGGGGGGCGCGGGTTCGAGTCCCGTCCGCTCCGCCACTTATATTAAGCCCTAGTCGAAAGACTAGGGCTTTTTACATTTAGAATAAATGAGTTAAATGCATTTGAGTGAGTTGGTAGTTCAGTTGGTTAGTCTCTTTATTGGAGAGCTTAGCGGCCTGTCACGCTGGGGAGCGCGGGTTCGAGTCCCGCTTGAGCGCAAGCCCGAACTAGGCGTCCCCACCGTTCCGCCACTTATATTAAGCCCTAGTCGAAAGACTAGGGCTTTTTTACATTTGGAATAAATGAGTTAAATGTATTTGAGTGAGTTGGCAGTTCAGTTGGTTAGCCTCTTTATTGGAGAGCTTAGCGGCCTGTCACGCCGGGGCGCGCGGGTTCGAGTCCCGCTTGAGCGCAAGCCCGAACTAGGCGTCCCCACCGTTCCGCCACTTATTAAGAAGCCTCGCTAGTAATAGCGAGGCTTTTTTTCATCTGTAGAAAGTGGAAATGATAGTGTGTAGTTAAGCTTTTATTGCGAAGCTTAGGCAAGTCTTGCACTCTCGGCCACTTATTTAAGATCTCAGTAGAGCTTTTTTGTATGGCTGATTATTGATAAGCATCATATAGTTACCAGCTTAGACTTGTGTTTTATGCTGTATTGGAAACGAAGGTAAAGCGTTAATGCAATAATAAAAGTGCTTAATTCTGCGATAGGTAAAGCAAAAAGAAACGGGATGCTTGGAATAAAATTGGTGAAGAGTAGAAGCAGTGATACAGGTAAAACTAACCCTCTTGATAAAGCGATAATAGATGATTGAAGAGGACAATGCATCGCTGTGAAATAACAAGATAGTAAGACATTTATTCCGCTAAAGATAAAACAGGGCCATATAACGCCAATGTAACTTAATGCCAATTGATAGGCGTCAGACTCTGTATTATCAATGAAAAGCTTCGTTATTGAATCTGATCCTGACAGTACGCTTACTATTAATAGTGTACTAATACTTATCACGGTAACGGTAGCTAAAATCATGAATTGGTTGATGCGTGTGAAATTTTTTGCTCCATAGTTTTGGCTTACCAGTATATGAAGAGCATCGATAATGCCGTAAAACAGCATCATGCTAATAAATAACATATAGTTTGCGACAGCGAAGCCTGAGATAGCAGTATTGCCCTGCTCTTTCATCAATAGCCAATGAATAGTGAAAATAACAATACCTACAGAAATTTCATTGATATATTCTGAAATCCCATTAAGTAGCCCTCTGAAGTAAGGTTTCACGCTTGAATAACAGAGCTTAAATTTAATTAATCTTTGTTTCTTAGTGAAAAAAGTACAGAGCACTAATAACTGTATTATCTGTGCTATACCTGTTGCCCAAGCGGCCGATTGAATTCCCCACTGAAAATAGCCAAGAAAAAGGACATCAAGCATGATGTTAACGACAGAGCCCAAGACTAAAGCTGATGTTGCTAGCGTTGGAAAGCCATCTGCGCGTACAAAATAATATAAAACCATCGTGGTTAGTTGAATGATGAGTACGACTGATATTACTTGGAAGTAAGCTTGAGTAAGGGGGGTTAATTGTTCATCAACACCAAGAAATAAAAATAAAGTCTCATTGAAAAATAAACTAATAATCGCCATCAAGGTAGCGAATAAAAAAATAGAGATTAACGATAAGGTAAAAATACCATTAGCCTCTTTATAGTTTCCTTCTCCGATAAATTTTCCTGCAGTTACTGTCCCACCAATAGCCACCATTAGACCCAATGCAAACATGAATGTGATGTAAGGAATAAGAATATTGATAGCTGCTAAAGCTTCATAACCTAGATATTTTCCTACAAAGATCCCATCGACCAAACTTGCAGTGGTAATAGCAAGTAATGCAATGAGTGCAGGAAAAGCAAACAGGAAAAAAGTACTAATGATAGGGCCCTGAGTGACCTTGTTATGCGTCATGAATTTATGTTTTATGAATGAGCTTAATGTCCATTTTGAAGCGTTTCAATCATAAGTACGAGCGTTGAAGTGCCACGTTTTGCTGCTGCATACATTTTTGTGTAACAAATGTAATCATTATTGAAATGAGAATTAATATCATTAAGAATCTTTAATTAATTTCTTATTTATCAATAAATAGTCGGTTCAACATGATGTTAACAGCAAAAAAAATAGCTGAAGTCGCTTCATTTCAGGCCCTCTTTAATTGTTACTTAAAAGAATGTAAGCAAGATTCATGGTACCGAGTTGATGCGTGGATGGAGAAAAATGAATTATGTTGTTCACCATCGTGTCAGTGGATTATTGAAATAAACTTACCTAAAGAACATGTAGTTATTGCCGTTGAAGTGACTTATAAAACCATTGTTGGCCGCCATACTTTTGGTGATATTTGGTTAAAAAATAATGATAAAAATTGGTATAACAGCTCTGAAAAAGAAGCTGCAATTATGCTTTTAAATTCATTTTTTGAGCAAAAGATAATGTCACTGAAAAAACAGGAATTCTTGATTCGCCTGTTAGAAAGTATGTCGCTCATGGAGTATTTTTTGGCGGAAAATATGACAAAAAATGCACCGCCTTCTCGTTGTTTTATTGATGCTGAACAGAGTTTAGTTTTTGGACATTGGCAACATCCGACGCCTAAAAGTCGTCAAGGGATGCTTGATTTTCATCATCAATATTATGCGCCTGAATTAAAAGGGGAGTTTGCACTTCACTACTTTAATGTTGCCCGCTCTTTGATTTGCCAGCGTTCTGCATTATCAATTTCAGCTGAAGAGATCATCGCATCTTCTCTCGAAACCGCAGACTTACAAATCTCAGATGAGTTTATAGTCTTGCCTATGCATCCGCTACAAGCGCAAAAATTATTACATGATCCCGCCATTCTGGATTTAATGACTCAGGGGCTAATTATTGATAGCGGACAGCATGGTTGTAAGTTCACCGCAACGTCCTCTGTGAGATCGCTATACAGTGCGCATTTATCTTGGATGTATAAGTTTTCGATACCTGTAAAAATTACGAATTCTCTTAGAGTAAATAAACGTCATGAACTTGATGCTGGCGTAGTTATGGCTGGGTTATATCGTAAGACGGGATTTAGTGGTGATTATCCTAGTTTTAATGTTGTGACAGATCCTGCATACGTCACCGTATTATTACCAGAGCGAGAAGAAAGTGGTTTTGAAACTATTATTCGAGAAAATCCATTTCAGGCGGGTCAAGATCAGGATGTTCTTACTATTGCTGCATTGACACAAGATCCGCTGCCAAATCAAGCATCGTTATTAGCCTCTATTATTGTTGAGTTGGCAACGAAAGAGCATTGCTCTGAATCTCATGTAGCGATGCGATGGTTTGCCCGTTATTGGGATTGTGCGATAGATCCTATGATCCGTTTGTATGATGAGCATGGCATTGCGTTAGAAGCACACCAACAAAATAGCGTTATTCAATTAGAGACTGGTTATCCATCGAATTATTATTTCCGAGATAACCAAGGTTTCTATTTATCAAAAAGCTACCGCAGTTATTTAGAAGGTATGGAGCCTGAATCTAGCCGTGTTCATGACTTGTATTTTGATGATGAAATGATCTGTGAGCGATTCACTTATTATTTAATGATCAACCATCTCTTTTCGATTATTGGTCGACTAGGCGCTGATCATATTATTGATGAAGCTTTATTACTGAATTTTGTTAAGCAACGGCTCACCGCATTACATAAATCATTACTGGGTGGCGGTAAATTATTTGTCGAGCAATTACTGACAAATAAGCAATGGGCAATGAAAGCGAATTTACTGACACGTGTCCACGATGTCGATGAATTAATGGTTGAGAACGAACAGGCGATTTATTGCTACATCGATAATCCATTTATAACAGCTGATACCACAAATCAGAAAAAGGAGGTATCAGATGCCATTGCCTAATTGTCTTACGCTAGAACCTGAACAGAGAATCATTAAGCAACTTTTTGAAGCTATCATGTTTGAACAATTGGTTGAAATTGATGTTGGCTCTGAGAATGGTCACAACACGTTTACTTGGAGCATGGCGGAAAAGCATTATCACGTTCGTGGTCATATTGGCGCTTTTGGGCGTTATCGTTTAGATATTTCAACCTTAACGATTGATGGTCAGCCTCAGCTTATCTCGCAATCTTGGGAAGATATTGTTCGAGACTTGCCCGCCCTTGAGCAAGTTAAGTTATCTATTATCGAAGAGTTTAAACAAACCTCAAATTTGTGTCGCTGGAATCAAGATAATATTCCAGCTCGTGATTCACGTCGGCAGGCAAGTTTTATTGAGTTGGAAGCACAGCTTGATGAAGGGCATCCTTATCACCCCTCTTTTAAAGCGCGAACAGGGTTTAACTTTCTTGATCATCAATGTTATGGACCTGAAGCTGGGGAATCATTTTGTTTGCACTGGATCGCGATAAAAAGAACACATTTTCGTTCACATTTACCTGATGAGCATGATCGTTTTTGGTCTAGTGAATTAGATCAAGATCACTGGCAAACATTGAGTTTTATTTTATCTCAGCAGCAAGGTAACTGGCAGGAGTATGCTTTATTGCCTGTTCATCCTTGGCAGTGGCGTCAATTACACAAAGAAGATTTTCCATCTTTACTTGAGCAGAAAATTATTATCGATTTGGGAGAGTTAGGAGACCAATATGTTGCTTCGCAATCGGTCAGAACTTTACTCAATGTGACGAATAAAGCAAAAGCCAATATCAAATTGCCATTGAATATGGTGAACACCTCTTCTAAGCGGACCTTAGCTGGTTATTCCGTTTGCTTGGCACCAGAGATATCAACATGGCTTGAAACCATTGTTAGTCAAGATCCTGAGTTGTCAGGATTAGACATCTTAGCCGAATACGCGGGCGGGATTTATGTACCGCTTGGGAAAACGGTGGAGTGTGATCCTTTAAGTGACCAACTGGCGGTTATTTTTAGAGAAAGCCTAGAAAAAAAATTATCACCTGAGCAAACGGCGGTACCATTTAATGCGTTGATGATGGTCGAGCAAGATGGTCAGCCATTCATTGATCATTGGATTGATAAATATGGCTTAGTACCGTGGCTTTCGCAACTTATCGAGGTGGCAGTGATCCCAATTTGGCACTTATTGGTCAAGTATGGGGTGGGAACGGAGCCGCACGGACAAAACATGGTATTGGTTCACCGCAATGGTTGGCCTGAAAAGATTATTATTCGTGATTTTCATGAAAGTGTCGAATACCACTCTGCGTTCCTTAGTACTGAGTTTCCAGCACCTGATTTAGCATTATTAGAACCAACCTTAGCCAAGGCACCTCTAGATATATTTTATGCCATGAGTTCGGTAGAGCTGCTGCGCGAATTAGTGATGGATACCTTATTCATTTATAACCTTGCAGAGGTCTCTCACCTTATTGAATGGCATTACGGTGGAACGGAAAGGCAGTTCTGGCAACTGGTTGAGAATAAGCTCGAACAATACAGTGCAGCGCATCCAGAGCTCGCTGATCGGATAGCTCAACTCGATTACCAATCTACTTCAATTGCAACAGAATCATTATTAGCTCGAAAATTTCAGGCTAAGAAACAAGAGTGTCACCATATCGTGTCGAATGCGCTTTCGTGCGCTTTTAAATAATAGGGATATTATGATTTACGTTAACGATGATTATATCGATAGTGCTTTTTTCTCACAGTGCTTCCAAATATTTTCAGCGCACCCTCAGTTAAAAGACTGTGCAGGAAAACGCGTTGCCGTGTGCCTACAAAATCCTGCTCAGTTGCTAGCACTTTGTTTATATTTAAAAAGAAATGGTGGTTCATTTTATCCTATTTTAGCCACGACTCCGCGTTTAGCGGCAAAGCGTTTAGCAGACAAAGCAAACTGTCATATCGTTATTTTTGATATTGAGCAGACGGGACTGACGCTAAAAAGAGAAGATAAAGATCAACAAGCGGTTTTAGTACAAACTAGCTCTGGGACAACTGGTGAGCCGAAAGTGATCACTCGCTCTTGGTTGTCTATTGATGAAGAAATTGAAAGTTATGTGACAACCTTTACAGCACCTCAGTCCATGACCCCTTTAATTGCATGTCCAATTACTCACTCTTATGGATTAATTTGTGGCGTACTTGTCGCGCTTAAGCGTGGTTTAGTGCCTGTGATCATAACCAACATTAATCCTAAATACCTATTGAGAAAATGCTTAGAGAATAGTGATCACTTGCTTTATTCATCACCAAACTTACTGCATTCCCTCGTACAGCTCTATCCCAAACAAGAACAACTACATGCTGTGATGACGTCAGGAACGGTGCTACCGCAAGCCTGGTTTGAAGCGATAAAGGTACGAAGTCAGTATTTATTCCAGCAATACGGCTGTTCTGAAGCAGGTTGTATTACCGTCTGCGAAAATCCTGAATATGCCAATCAAATGGGCTTTCCACTTCCACATTTAAGGGTATCAGCAGGGAGTGATGTCACTTCCCCGCAAGAGATCATCGTATCCAAAAATAAGCTTGATATTAATACTCAAGATCTTGGTTTTTTTGATGAGCAAGGGCAGTTATGTTTCGTCTCCCGTAGCGATGACATGATCAATGTTTCTGGGCTGAATGTGTATCCACAAGATGTGGAAAACGTTGTGATGGAATTGGCTGAAATTACAGATGCGGTGGTGTTTAAGCGTGCCGATGAGTTATCTGGTGAGCGTGTATGTTTGCAGTTTGTGGCAGACACAATGATTGAACCAAGCCGGATTCGTCAATGGTGTGGAACGCGTTTAGCGAATCACCAGTTACCCGTTGATATAGAGCAGCGCGAGATTATCGAAAAAGCGGCAAACGGAAAGATAAATCGAAAAGCGCTTTCACAAAGTAGTGTTTCAATTGCAGCGATTGGTTAAGGAAGAAAAATGCAGCGCGAAGAGATGATCCAAGCTATCAAAAAAGTGCTTGAAGAAAATATGCAAAATAGCCATATGGCGCTTTTTAGTCCATCAGCAAAGTTGAATGAAGAGTTGTATTTAGATTCAGTGTTAATACTTCAGCTTATTTTACATTTAGAGCTCGATTTAGGATTGACCGTACCAGAGCAACATATTACAGCTGCAGATTATGCGACAGTTGCGAGCTTAGCCGATTTCCTATGCCAAGTTAACAACGACTCAGAGCTCGCACCGAAAGAGCCTGAGGTTGAATTTGAAGATGTAAAAGTACATTGCTTTGTTAGTTGTGTATGTGAAGCGTTAAAGAGCAAAGGCATTGATCATCGACCATTTTATTTTGCGGTATGGGATGCGACGTTTGATGTAAGTGAGCGCTACCAACTGCAATACCATAGTGACGACATTAATCACCAATTATTTATTGATTGGTACCAACGTTTGTTTGGTGGCGAGCTTATCGCTTGGTATGACAGTGAGAAAACCAAGCTCGCGAATTTAGCAACCATGAAAGCGTTACTTGGTAATAAATCGAACTCAGATCACTTGATGGTGATGCTCGATCTTTATCACCTTCCTGAGCGTGAAAATAAATTTAATCAGAACCCATTTCCCCATTACGTTATGTTGACGGAAACAGAGACACCAGAGCACTGGATGATGTGGGATCCTGACTTTCGTTGGCAAGGTGAAATTTCACAAGATCGCATTGAAAATGCGATCTCTCAGCCGACCGTTGAGGGAGGGTATATTTTTAATGAAAATGCTCTGCACGATGCGCCGTTACATGTGGTGCAAGATTATTTCAAGCTTTGCTTTATTGAAGATAAAAACCCGCTAACAAATGCCGTTCGTGAAATTATCAAAGCTCACCTTGATGAAACGCAGGGGATTTGTTTGTCAGATCTCCCACTTGCTTTACGTGAATTAAAAGTTATCGCGGTGCGTAAATATGCTTACGAACATGGCTTTGCTTATTTTGGCAGAGCGTTAGGTCAAAGTGATGATGATTTTGAATATTGGTGTGATGTGATTGAAGAATTAATCCAGACCTATACCAGTATTCAGTATCAAGTAATGAAAATGGCAGAAACCAAAGATCTTAATTTATATACAGGTATTCAATACTTGTTGGATAAGCAAGACAGAACAGAAAAACGTATTAAGAAAGGGTTATTTGATATGTATTCCGATTGGTGTGAGTTAAACGACTTACCGTGTGATTCTGTTATGGAGGTTTGCTGATATGCAATTATCTATTTGTACTATTTCGTTTCGTCATCAATTAATGTCATTAGAACACTTAGCGCAATGGGCAAGAAGCCATGACTTTCAAGGTATCGAGCTTTGGGGGGTACATGCCATAAGTCTGGAGTCACAACCTCAATATGATGCTCAATGGTTAAAGGAAATGGGACTCTCGATTTCGATGCTAAGTGATTACTTACCCTTAGTAGGGGATCTAACCGTTACTCAACAAAAGTGTGCGCATATTTGTAAGTTAGCGAACTATTGGAACACAAATAAAATACGTACTTTTGCGGGGCATCAAGCCAGCGATAAGGTTAATAAAAATGACCGAGAAAAGCTGGTTACAAGACTACGTCATATTTGTGAATACGCGCATCACCAAGGGTTAAATGTACTTGTTGAAACCCATCCCAATACTTTAGCGGATACGACAGAATCGATTCTGCAGCTTTTAGATGAGGTTTACCATCCGGCTTTAAAAATTAATTTTGACAGCTTACATGTTTGGGAATCTGGTGCTGACATTAATTATTTTCACAATCAAATTAGTGATTATGTCGATCATTACCACTTAAAAAATATCGCTTCCCGAGAATATTTAAACGTGTTTTCACCTGATAACGTTTATTCGCCAGCAGGTAGCCGTGAAGGAATGACACCTTTATTTGAGGGGGTATTAGATTATCAACATTTTATTGATGGATTATCTCGAAATAAAAATACAACCGCATCACTTGAGTGGTTCGGTAATAATGTAAAGCAAATCTTAATAAATGACAAAAAAGCATTGGATAGGTTTGGTGAGAATATAAAACAGGCTGAATTACTGTTTTAGTTTTAATTTTTATTTAACTGATTTCGATAAATAGGCATTGATTATAAAAAAACGCTCGTATACTATCAGTCACCTAACTGATAGTGATAACTATTATCAATAAAGTGACAGATACTTAGCTAGGGATTGGCATGAATATAGATAAGGTCCATCATTCAAGAACAATCTTAATTGTGGAACCTGAGCATAATTATGGTCAGCAGTTAATTGAACTGTTTTGGCGTGAAGGTTTTGTGATCAAACGTTGCCAATCTGCACTTGAAGCTGAAAACGTTTATAAAAATGCGACAGTAGATCTTATGCTGGTCTCTAATCAATTACCTGAAATGAAAGGGTTTACGTTTTTAAAACAGTGCCGGCAAGTTTCTCACATTCCTATTGTCTTATTAGCGGATAACTATAGCGATACTGAATGCGTAAACAGTTTTTTCCATGGTGTAGATGATTACATTCCACGTAAACAGCCGATTAAGGAAGTCTTGTGTCGTGTTATTGCGATTTTAAGGCGTATTCAGCAGCGGCAATTACCGTCAAATAAAACCAAGTTATTAATTGTTGATGATTTGAAAATGGATAAGCAAAGTTTAGCGGTAAGTTATAAAGAAACCACATTATCAATGACACCAATTCAATTTAATTTACTTTGGACATTAGCTTTTCAACAAAATCAAGTATTGAGTAAAGACTATTTATACCGACAGGTATTGTCACGTGAGTTTAGCTTATATGACCGCAGTTTAGATATGCACTTAAGCCGAGTTCGACGAAAATTAGTATCGGCAGGTATGCCAGTTGAGCGGCTGAAAACGGCTCATGGCGTTGGTTACAGTTTTAGTTAATAAGGAAAAAGCTCTTATCGAAAGGTAAGGGCTTTTTTCATAGTAATTAATTAGTTGTGTGGTTGTAACAATTGTAAAAAGCATTTACATCTTAGTGCGTAGTAGCAAAATAATGATAATTATTATCATTAACAATGGAAAATTAAGATGTTGAAAGGATGCAAATTCAAGCTGCTACCGACAACGGTTGCTGTCTCAAGTGCGTTGTTTACACAAATTGCGGTTGCCGACTCAGAAGGTGAACATGAAAAAATGGTTGTAATGGGTAACCCATTACAAGCGACAGAAGTGTTTATTGATTCTGAGCAGCTTGAACGACAACAAGCCAACGATATCAATGATATTTTCCGCACAGATCCCGAAGTTAGCATCGGTGGCGGTACTGGTGTTGCTCAAAAGATTTATGTTCGTGGTTTAGAAGATAGCCAGCTAAACGTGACTATTGATGGTGCTGTTCAATCAGGCAATATTTTTCACCACCAAGGGCGTTTATCAATAGAACCAGAATTATTGAAACAAGTTGAAGTTGCAGCGGGTGCTGGACGTGCGACAGATGGTGCGGGGGCACTGGGTGGTGCGATTCGTTTTAAAACCAAAGATGCTGAAGATATGTTGCAAGGTGACGAACGTTTTGGTGGCTTAGTGAAGGCGGGCTACTATGATAATACGAAAGGATATAAAACGAGCGTCAGCGGCTATGGTTACCTTACTGACAACGTAAGCGTTGTTGCTACTATGGTGTATAGCGATTTAGGTAACTACACAGATGGCGATGGTAACGAGCAGCCGTTTACTGAAGCACAAAACAAAGTTGGCTTTATTAAACTTGTTGGTGATATTACTGACGCGCAGAAAATCACTTTAAGTTATGATCACCGCGGTGATGAAGCGTATCGTAACTTCCGACCTCACTGGGCTGAAAGTAGAAAGAATTTCCCGCTTGACCAAGAGATGAACCGAGATACTTTCACGCTGAATTACGGTTTAAATCCTGCTGATAACCCATACCTTGATCTTGATGTTACCGCATATAACACCGAAACTGAGCTAAAGCATAAGAGTCGTCCAGACGTACCTCGTGAAACAAATAATATCGCGAAAACACACAGCTATGGTGGTGATATTCGCAACACGAGTAGCTTTAACTTGTTTGCTGTTACGTATGGTGTTGATTACCGTAAAGATATAACAGATGGCACATTCTTAGCTTATAGCCCAGATACTTATGAGTTTAAAGGCACTGTTGCAGGCGTCTATGTACAGAGTGATTTCCGTATTGTTGAGCCGCTACTATTAAGTGTTGGTGGTCGTTACGATACATATAAATTAAAAGATTCTTACGGTACAGAAGTCGATCATTCAGGCTTTAGCCCTAATGTTAGCCTGAACTACAGCGTTATACCGGGTTTGAATGTTTATGCCGGTTACGCAGAAGCTTTCCGTGGCGCCCAGATCCCAGATTCATTCATGACTGATATTGAGTTAGATCCAAACCGTAAAGCAGAGCGAGCACATAATACCGAAGTGGGGGCTAGCTGGGTAAACGGCGGTCTAAATCTATCAGCAACGGCGTACATTAATAAAATTGACGATGTGGTCGGTAAGAGTGCGAAAAATCAAGGCGACTTAGAAACCAAAGGTTTCACTGCGCGTGCTGGCTACACCTTCAATGATTTAAGTATGTCATTAAGCTTCAATCACTCTCTCTCGGATCTTGATGGTCAACGTTTAATTGATGAGAACTTTGGTATTGGTACCTCGACAGGTGATACATGGGTTGCGGATATTAATTACTATGTATTTGATAACTTGTTAATTGGTTATACAGGTCGCTATGTTGCTCGTCTTGATGATGCAGTAGAAGTGGTTGAAATCTATAAAGGTGAAGAGTACGTCACTAACTACAGTGAAAAGCCAGGTTATGCCGTTCATGATATTTACAGCCAGTGGCAACCATTATCGGGTGAAGAGTTAACACTCTCTCTGGCAGTTAAAAATCTCTTTGATAAAGATTATCGTGATCATGCTAGCTACGGTGATGTAAACGCTATTGCGAGTGCACCACGCGAGCCGGGTCGTGATATCCGCTTTAATGTTGCGTATGCCTTTTAAATAAATGAACAAGGAGGGACGTCTGTCTCTCCTTTTTTCGTTTAAGGCTAGGTGAATGTGATCAAAGGGAAAGTTATGCCGCAATTTCTATCAATAAAAAATCGTCTTATTGCTCTGCTCAGTGTTTGCTTGGTTTTATGTAGTACTCACAGTGTAGCGAAAAGCATTACTGTAACGGATTTAGCTGGGCGAGAAGTCGTAATATCCCAACCTGCGGAAAGATTACTGTTAAGTGAAAGTCGCTATATTCCCGCGTTAGCGATTTTAGAAGGCGATCAAGTGTTATCTCGTATTGTCGGTATGATGGGAGACATGAAGTTAGTCGATCCTGATTCTTATCAACAATATCAAACCGCGTTTCCTGACATCGATAATATCCCTCTGTTTGGTAAAGGCGCAACGGAGAGTTTTAGTTTAGAAACCGCATTAGCGCTTAAAGCGGATGTGGCTTTTTTAGGTGTCGAAGGTCATGGGCCTAATGCGCGAAATAGCGAAATTATTGAAATTTTAGAGCGTGCGGGCGTAACGGTCGTCTTTATCGATTTTCGCAAAGATCCGGTGAAAAATACCTTACGTAGTTTAGAGGTCATGGGCAAAGTACTGGGTCGAGAAGCGCAAGCGAAAAGCTATATTCAATTTTATAACCAAGAGTTAGATAAGGTGAAGCAAGGTCTTGCTACGGTAAAACCTGAAGATGTTCCGACAGTCTTTCTTCATAGTCGTGTAGGTGTTAACGGTGAATGTTGTGAGACCATGGCTCGGGGTATGGTTGCTCAAATGCTTGACTTTATTGGGGTGAAGAATATGGCACAGCCACTACTTCCGGGATCTGTGGGCGTATTAAATCAAGAGTATTTATTAACGCATCAGCCTGACATTTATATTGGTACTGCTGTTGGCTCAACCCAGACTCAAAAAGAAGCACCGCAATATATTGTTCTTGGTACCAGTATTAGTGCCAAAGTAGCACACCAGTCTTTGGCTGCCATTACTCAACGACCGCCACTTAATCAATTAACCGCAGTGAAAAATAAACGGGCTTATTCTATCTGGCACCATTTTTATAATACGCCGCTCAATATTGTTGCTATTCAGACGTTTGCTAAATGGGCCTACCCCAAAACGTTTGCTGAGCTATCACCACAAAAAACATTAGAAACACTATATCGTGATTATCAGCCAGTGCCTCTTAATGGTACCTATTGGATGGCGTTATAAATTAAATATTAGTGTTGTTTTAATTAATTCAATGAGCCGGATGACGTCACTGTTATCCGGTTTTTGGCTTTGTAAGATAAAGGAAATATCATGAAATCAGCCACATTAAGTGTTGATGAAAACCATCAAACAACCAGTTTGTCACAGCGTTATCGGCGCTTTGTGATTAAACGAATTCTCTTGTTAAGTATGATGGCGATAGCACTTGTCATTGCATGGGTTATTGATACTGCAACCGGCCCGTCTCAAATTGGCTTAAACCATATTTTTTCTGCGCTCTTTCAGCCAGAAGTACTCGATCCCGTCCAACAAGTGATTATTTTTGATGTCAGGATCCCTTACGCTTTAATGGCCATTGTTGTTGGTGCGGCATTAGGGTTAGCGGGGGCTGAAATGCAAACCTCTTTAAATAATCCGTTAGCGAGTCCGTTTACCTTAGGCATTGGTGCGGCTGCAACATTAGGCGCGGCGGTTGCTATCTTATTTGATTGGTCGTGGTTACCGTTTCGCTTTGACTACATTTTGCCTTTGTTTGCTTTTGCTTTTGCGCTTTTAGCATCACTTTTGGTGGTGGTGTTATCACGAAGCCAAGGCGCATCGGTTAATACCGTGATCTTGTTTGGTATTTCACTCTTTTTTGCCCTTAACGCCTTAGTCAGTTTATTAATGTTTGTCGCAGACAGTAATGCTTTACAACAGATAGTGTTTTGGACCATGGGCAGTTTGGTGCGAGCAAATAACGAAAAAGTGTTGATTGTCGCACTTGTCTTTGCGGTGTGTTTCCCGCTTTCTATGCGTCAAGCATGGGCGATGACAGCGATTCGCTCGGGAGAAGATCAAGCAAGAAGTATCGGTATTCGCGTAGAGCGCATGCGCTTAATGGTGTTGTTGAGAGTGAGCTTATTAACGGCTGTCGCTGTGGCGTTTGTGGGGGAAATTGGCTTTGTTGGGTTAGTCGGTCCTCATATAACAAGAATGTTATTAGGCGAAGATCATCGCTTTTTTCTTCCGGGGAGTGCCATTGCCGGTGCATTGTTGTTATCGCTGGCTTCCATCGCGAGTAAAAGCTTGATCCCTGGAGTGATTTTACCAATTGGAATCGTGACATCATTAATTGGTATCCCATTCTTCATGAGCCTTATTTTATCGAGTAAAGGGAAGTTGTAATGTCATTAAATATTAATAGCCTCACAACGGGGTATGGTCAGCAAAAGATCATTGAGCAACTTTCTGTTGAGCCGATCCAAAATGGTGAGTTGGTGGCGGTACTCGGCCCTAATGGAGTAGGTAAATCGACATTGCTCAAAGCGATAGCGCGATTACAAAAATATCAAGGTGATGTGTCTCTTGATGGTGAAATATTAAGTCAGTTAGCCCTTAGCGAAAGTGCCAGAAGAATCGGTTACTTGCCACAAACACTGCCTCAGGCAACTAGCCTTGTTGCTTATGAAATTGTATTTAGTGCTTGTCGCGCGGTAAAACCCGAACTGAGTAAAAGTTATATTGAGCAAATCATTGAAAAAACATTTTCCCAATTAGGAATAACCCATTTAGCACTTAAACAGCTAGCACAAATGTCAGGTGGGCAGCGACAGATGATCGGATTAGCGCAAGTGCTGATTCGAGAGCCTCGATTATTATTACTTGATGAGCCAACCAGTGCGTTAGATCTGCATTGGCAAATTAGTGTGCTTCAGGCTGTAAAACAAAATTTGGCGCACACTGGTGGCATGGGTCTTGTCGCGATCCATGACATAAATTTAGCCTTACGTTTTTGCGATAAAGTGTTGGTCCTCAGTCCTGATGGGGTAGTCGTTATGGGCAAAGGAGAGCAAGTGTTAACAGCAGAGGTATTACGTAACGCTTATGGTGTCAAAGGGCGAGTAGAGCAGTGTTCGCAAGGTTATCCGATAGTACTGGTGGATGAAGCGATGAGTGCGTAATGAATTGTGTGCAGCCTTTTTAGCTTTTGGTACATTTAAGGTAAAAAGCTGTACGTGATATTAAGTGTTTATATATCATACTGTTATATGTGGTGTTGGGAGTTGGCCTATAGATGGTAAAAAACACGTTCACTTTTGTGCTGTTTTTATGAGTGAAAGCTGTACACGTCTAAATGTGAGAGTTTAGTCAGTATTGCTTTGTTCTGCTCAGTGATAGAATAAACCGATAATATAAATAAATCGGTTATCCACACAAAGGGCACAAAAATGAGCATAAGCAGTACTGACAGTAACCATGTAGACAGTGATTTACTTACCGAGATCGCTATTGCTTATTATCAGGATGGTGCTACTCAAGAAGAGATCTCTCAGCGCTTTGGTATGTCTCGCGCTAAAGTCGGTCGTTTACTTCGTCGTGCGCGTGATGAAGGGGTAGTGGAAATTACCGTTAAATATCACCCTGTTTTTAGTGAAAAGTTAGAACAGCAATTGATTGAGCGTTTTAATTTAAAACGCGCATTGGTTGCACTCGATCAGCCTGATGACGAAACCCAACGTCAGCAAGTGGCAAGTCTGGTTTCGAGCTACCTAACGACGACATTAACTGATGATATGGTGGTTGCGGTTGGGCAAGGACGTAATATCGCGTCTATTGCTAATCATGTTGGTGTTGTGCCGCATCGTAAATGTCGATTTGTTTCTGGTATTGGTGGTACACACCGTTCAGGCAATGCCATTAATGCCGATCACATTTGTCGCCAATTGGCGAAAAAATATGATGGTATTAGTGAAACCTTGTATGCCCCCGCTTATGTTGACGACATCATAGTGAAAGAAGCATTTATGAAAAATGGCACGGTAAAAGAAACCTTAGATCGTGCTCGTCGTGCTGATTTAGCGTTGGTCGGTGTGGGTGATATGAATGAAAATAGCCATATGGTGAAGTTAGGTTGGTTTACACCACAAGAAATTGTTGAAGCGCGAATTCGTAAAGGTGTGGTCGGTGATATTGCGGGCTATGACTTTTTTGATAGCCATGGAAAACAAGCTGATACCATGATGAGCGATCGTGTTATTGGTTTAACCATGGAAGAATTACGAAATATTCCAACTGTTGTGGTAACGGCAGCAGAAAATAGTAAAGCCTTAGCATTATTAGGCGCACTGCGCTCTGGGGTTGTTGATGTATTAGCAACCAGTGTAAGTAACGCGCTCACTATTTTAAATTTAGATCAGCAAATGAAGTAGCTTGATATTTAATCAGTTGTTCTTAAAAAACAACTGCTATCCCTGAAATATGGTGATAGCAGTTGATAACTATACCTTTAATGCATAAAATACATCACACAAATGAGGAAGAACGGCGTATCCGGTGATGCGTCCGGATTTCAAATCCGGGTAGGGCTGCCAGCAGTCCTGGGTAGGTTCGACTCCTATGTTCTTCCGCCACTTCATTTGTTTATCCTTTTAGTAAACCTTCATCTCGCAGTTCGCGATAGTTAAATTTCCTTTTTGTAAAACCAATCTTATCGAAATACTCCAAGATCTGAATGGCGACTTTTCGTCCTAGTTGACTAATCGTTCTAAACTCTGCTGTTTCCAGTTTTTGATGGTGTTCAATATGCGCACGGACACGATTAGCAATCGAGATCAAATAGTCGTGGCTTACATAGCGATCTTTAACAATCGCAGAGATATAGCCCAGTTGTGCCAATTTATAGCTCAGAGCACGCAATTCGTCTTCATCAAGATCACATTCATTGGCGAGATCTCGCACCCACCAAGGGGTTGAATTTTGCTGCATGATCTGGGCAATGCGCTGCCAGCTTCTTTGTTCAAGATCTGTGAGTTGTAGCTGGTGGCTGGCAAGGTGTAACCAACCACGAGTATTGATAATGGTTTGCTGGGCTAATAGCTGAGCCAACAGCTCATTAAAAATAGCAGCAGGTTGGTTGAGTGCTGCAATGCGATAAAGACGATCTTTACCTAAGCCGATGTGGTCATTTTCTTGTTGATGGTATAACGCGAGTTTTTCAATCATGTTCTGCTGTAGTTGTACTTGATAGGCAGAAGTACAAAGGAAATCACCGTACTGGGTAATATCATTTTCAACATGACTACCTGCGACTTGTTCTATGTGCTGACTTTGATGCTGCCAGGTTAACTCACTGATAGATTGTGGTTTATTGGCAAGTTTAAAGGCAATAATATCTTTAAGGGAATCAAGTTCTGCACGTTGGGTTAAATAAGCTAAACGCTCTGCCTTTCGCTTACCACGGTTCGGCGGCAGTAAATCAATGACGACGCCACTACCAAGGTTCGTTTTTAAAGCGGGATCGCGCAGTAATAGACGATCTTGCTCTGCTAAACATAATGGACTATCGAAGGTAATCTCAGCCAGTACATGCTCGCCTGCCTTCGCCTTATCTGTTTCAAGTAGCGCAATACGACCCGTGGTATGGGCTGCGGCATGGAAAACTTGTACTGCTTGCCAGTGTTTAATATCGGTATTGGCAGCCATTGTAATCGTTACGCGATTGCTCACGGCATCGGGCACAATATTGACTAACCAGTCGCCACGGCTAAGCTCGTTCTTATCAATGTCACCAACGATATTCATCGCTACACGCTGGTTTGCTGTTGCCGTTTGCGCTGTATTTCCTTGGGCGTGTAAACCTTTTATACGGACAGTTTTTGCCTGTGTTTGACCTTGCTTAAGTTTGTTATGGCTAACAAAATTCAGGCTATCACCGACCTTTATGCTGCCACTTAATGCCGTCCCAGTAACAACCAATCCTGCCCCTTTTACGTGAAAAGCACGATCAATGGCAAGACGAAAGCCTAAATCATTTTGTTGCTGTTTTTCATTGTCAGCTAAAGCGATTAAGTGAGCTTTAAGTACATCAATACCATCCCCAGTAAACGCGGAGCAATGAAATATTGTTGGCTCGGTAAAACCTTGCTGAAATAAGAGTTGAGTGAGTTGTGCTTCTAACTGCTGTTGTTGCTCTAAGGTAGTGAGATCTGATTTGGTGATCACCACTGTTAGGCTATCCATCGCCAATAAACGCAAAATGGCTAAATGCTCATAGCTTTGCGCCATCATGCCTTCATCACCTGCGACAATCAGCATCGCATGATGGGCTGTACCGACACCGGCGAGCATGTTGGAAAGAAACTTCTCGTGACCCGGTACATCAATAAATCCGAGGGTTTCTTGTTGTTGCGTTTGCTGTGAGTGATAGGGCATAAACGCATACCCTAAATCAATGGTTAGCCCACGTTTTTGCTCTTCTGGTAAGCGATCAGCATTGGTGCCTGTTAGGGCTTGAAGTAAATGGGTTTTACCATGATCAACATGGCCAGCGGTGGCAATTATCATAAAGTGGCGTTATTAGTTCTTTGTTATTCGTGATTAGCATTAGAAAGTGAAAGTTGAGCAAGTTGAGCAAGTTGAGCAAGTTGAGCAAGCTGAGCGATGAAATCTTGTTCATGGCTGATCCCACGTAAACATAACCACAGTTTGTCATGGTGAATACGACCGATAATTGGGATCTCACCGCTTGCTAAAAGATCCGCAAGATCATTAAGCGTGTAGGATGTTTGATTATTGTTAACACTGAAACATAACGCGACAGATTCAAGTTGTTCGGTGGGTAGCGCACCACTGCCTATTTGCCCCATTGAAGGCATCACCGTTACTGTAAAGTACTGACCAACCAATTGCTGACAGTAAGGCACTAGACGTTCCCCCAAATCTGTCAGCGTATCAAGGCTGCGAGTTAGCATCGACAGCGTAGGGAGATCGCAAGGTAAACGCTCTGGATGACGGTATAAATTCAATGTTGCTTCAAGCGCTGCTAAGGTCATCTTGTCACAGCGAAGTGCACGTTTAAGTGGGTGATGTTGCAGCTGTTCAATGAGTTCAGATTTCCCAGCAATGATCCCAGCTTGTGGTCCACCGAGTAATTTATCGCCAGAAAAGCTCACTAAATCAATGCCATCTTGCAGCATCTTTTGTGGCATCGGCTCGCTTGGTAGTCCGTATTGGGCTAAATCGATTAATGACCCACTGCCTAAATCGCTGATCACTGGTACTTGCATTGCGCGTCCCAACGCACAGAGTTCAGCTTCAGATACCGCGCTGGTAAAGCCTTGGATCATGTAGTTACTGGTGTGTACTTTCATCAGTAACGCGGTATTTTCATTAATCGCTTGTTGATAGTCTTTTAAGTGAGTGCGATTCGTGGCACCGACTTCAACGAGCTGACACCCTGCTTGTCGCATGACATCTGGAATGCGAAATGAGCCACCAATTTCAACTAACTCACCACGCGATACAATGACTTCTTTTCCATTGGCAAGGCTGGCTAGCATTAACAGTACCGCAGCGGCATTGTTATTCACTAAGCACGCATCTTCACAACCAATGAGCTGTTGCAGTTGTTCACTGATGGCTTGATCGCGGTGGCCTCGTTTACCTTGCTGGAGAGAATACTCTAAAGTCGAAGGGAAACGCATCACCTCTGTCACCGCTTTTATTGCAGCTTCTGCTTGCAGCGAACGACCTAAATTGGTGTGTAAGATAGTACCGGTTAAGTTAAAAACACGACGTTGCCCTTGATGTTGTAAAGGCAGAGTCGATTGTGCGAGATGATGAGAAAATAGATTTATACGTGCAAGTTTCTGTTGCGATAGTGCCAGCCCGTCGCACTCATTAAGTGTCAGCCACTGAGGTAATTGTTGTTGATCTCGAATTGTCTCGCGGGCTTGATCTAATAATTGACGAACAAGCGTAGTGATGTGCTCTTTACCAAATTGATGGATCAAAGGCTGTTGTAATTCGTGATTTAAAATCAGATCAACACTGGGTAAGTGGGCATAGAGTGCTTGGGCTGTCATATCTATCTCAGTATTACTGTATTAGTGGTAAAAAGAATGGGTTAAATCCATTACGGTATAATTCGTTTTGGTTTAGCTTATGATCTAACACTAATGTCGCAAGATCGTCTGCGATAGGATCAAGGTTTGGTTGCTTTTCTAAAAATAAAATCTTGAGGTAGCTATTACAGTGACCGCAAGTTTCAGCACGTACCGCATCTTCTAGGGTTTCACTTTGTAGATGAATATTTTCACCATCCGCACATTGAGTACATTCAGCACGAAGACGATGCCATTCTGTTTCACATTGGCTGCAATGCAAGTAACGGTGGCCACTGCCTTTAATCAAACTTGCCACTGGCGCACCACCACAAAGAGGGCATAAATGCTGTTTTACATTGGGCTCGGGTTGCCACTCTAGTGCCGTGGTTTTTACAAGTAGGCTGGTGAATGTATTAATACAAGCCCATAGCAAAATAGCAAGATCAGCAGGTACACGCTCAGGCTGGTTATGCTGAAGTGCGGTGAAGTAATGGTGTAGGGTGTCGCTATCAAGATCTTGAAGTGAATCGATCACTTTTACGATGTCGTCAGATGCAACTAAACGTAATGAGGTGGTTAATTGCGCTAACATGGCTTCTAAGATTGGAAACCAAGCTTGATCTAAAGATAGCGGCCAAGTTAAAGCATTTTCTGATACGAAGTTAGCAACAGGTTGGGCAAAGTCTTCGGCCAATCGCGCTTGTTGTTGAACAATTTGTCCGGCTAATAGTAGGTAATCTGCCATGAAAGAGTCTTTAGCCAGTGCACGTAAACGCTCGGCACGAGCTGAAAAAATGGTTGCAGGATCACCAATAATTAACGGAGTAAAGCCATCACTTTTTTGTTTTATAATGGTATTTTTATCTAGAATTTTAACGCTCATGCTGTTTTCCAATGACAAGAATACCAACCAAAGTAAACCTTGGTTGGTATAAAAAGGTAAAGCGGTAAGTGCAGGCTTACCGCTTTTAATCATGTTGTTAGTGTTGGTTTTTGCCGCTAGTTAGCGAACGTAGCCAACGAGGGTGGTGTTTTTTCGCCCAAGCAGGAGAAACCTTCCCTTCTAACATGCCATCGATAGAGCCTTCTACCCAGTACGCCATGTAAGCATGGATAATCAGGCTAAGAGCAAAAACAATGGCTGTGATTGAGTGAACAATCAGTGCAATGCGAACGACATCAATGCTGAAGTAAGCCGCAAAGTAGGCACGCCATGCAATCAAACCGGTAACAAGAAGGATCAGACCACAAGCAATAAATTGACGTAGGATCATTTTTTGACCTGCGTTGTATTGTCCAGCTTCTGGTACGTTTTCTTCGTTCTCGGTTAAGACGTCTTTAACTTTTAGCATCCACTGGAGATCACCTTTTTCAAAGTGGTTATGGCTCCAGTAGCGTGCAACTAAAAACGCAAGTCCGATTGTCATCACAATTGCGCCGAATGGGTGCAAAATACGTGCAAGTTGCGGTGAACCGTAGACATAGCTAAGGAAGTGCAATGGTGCGAACATAAAAGATAAACCAGACAATAGAGTCCAGATACCCGTTAGTGCTACCGTCCAGTGCACAACGCGATCTAAAGGCTTATGACGTAAAATTGTTTTATTCAAACTCATTTTTCATCTCCTTCTTCTTCCGCAACACGGCTGCGACCAACAGTCACACGGTGAATCGCTGCCAACGCAAGCGTACCCACTAAACCTGCTGCAAGTGGCTTCACATCGTCTTTCCACAATTTCACTGTTTCGCTGATCTTTGGATCTTTTGGCAGATCGTAACGTTCAGGATCAGTAATATCGTGCAACACATAAATCACGTGTGTGCCGCCCACACCAGCTGGGTTGTAAATACCCGCGTTCTTGTGACCTTTGGCTTGCAGTGCAGCCACTCGTTGGTTAGCGTATTCAAGAATTTCTTCTCGCTCACCAAAACGTAGTGCACCTGTAGGACAGGTTTTTGCACATGAAGGCACTTGACCTGCCTGTAGGCGATCAAGACACAAAGTACACTTGTAAACACGGTTATCGACTGGGTTCATGCGTGGAATATCAAACGGACAACCAGCAATACAGTAGCCACAACCGACACACTTTTCAGAGTTAAAATCGACAACACCGTTTTCGTATTGCACGATAGCATCAGGCTCTGGACAGGCTTTTAAACAGCCAGGGTCAGAACAGTGCATACAGCTGTGTTTGCTGAATAACCATTTGAACTTGTTATCTTCTTCAATTTCTTTGAAGTGGATAGTGGTCCATGTTTCAGCGGTTGTATTTGGCGGATTTTGGTAGGTACCTTCAAAGGTACCGACTTTGCCGCGCAAGTTGTTCCATTCGCTACACGCATCCATACAGCCTTTACAGCCAGTACAGCACGTTACATCGATAAGCTTTGTTACCTGAATTTGGCGTTTACGCGCATCAGGTGAAGGCGTTAGCGATGATGTCGCAGAACTACGAATAATATTCTGTGATTCCATACCCATGGCTTACTTCACCTTTTCCACGTTAACCAAGAATGCCTTGTACTCTGGCGTTTGTGAGTTAGCATCACCAACACATGGCGATAGCGCATTTGCTAAGTAGCCAGATTTGGTGTCGCCTTCATAACCCCAGTGAATAGGAATCCCCACAGTGTGAACGGCTTGGCCATTAACATGCAGTGGTGTTATACGCTTAGACACATACGCTTTTGCTTCAATGAAGCCACGCTTAGAGGTGACGCGAACCATGTCAGCATTCTTAATGCCACGCTCTTTTGCCAAGCCTTCGCCAATCTCAACAAATTGTTCTGGTTGTAGAACAGCGTTGAAGTGAGAGTGACTTGTCCACGTATGGAAGTGCTCCGTTAAGCGGTAAGTCGTACCCACAAATGGGAACTGCTCTTTTTGACCAAGCTGTGCAAGATCGTCTTTGAAAATACGTGCCGCTGGGTTTGATACCACATTCTTATGTAATGGGTTGGTACCAATGGGTGTTTCAAACGGTTCGTAGTGTTCAGGGAACGGACCTTCAGCCATTTTATCTAACGCAAATAGACGACCAACGCCTTCTGGTTGCATGATAAATGGACCCGCATTGCTTGATGGTGGAAGCTTAGCGTTAAAGTCTGGCACATCAGGGCCAACCCACTTGCTACCATTCCATTCAACTAAAGTACGTGACTTATCCCAAGGTGTGCCGTCAGGACGTGTTGATGCACGGTTGTACAGAACACGACGGTTAGCCGGCCAAGACCATGCCCAGTTTGGTGCTAAACCTAAACCAGATGGATCGCTGTTATCACGACGTGCAGTTTGGTTACCCGCAGGAGTCCAACTACCGGTGTACAGCCAACAACCTGCTGTAGTAGAACCATCAGCTTTTAGTTGAGCAAAGCTAGATAGCTGGTTGCCGTTAGCATCTTTACCGTTAAGTTCTTGTGCTAATTCTTTAGTGTTTGGCGCATCAGGAATGGCGTAGTTCCAATCTAGAGAAAGGATTGGATCTGGGTATATACCACCATGTTGTTGGTACATATTACGCATCTTCATGAAGATACCCGCTAAGATCTCAGCATCACCTTTCGCTTCTCCCGGCATATCTGCTGCTTTCCAGTGCCACTGTAACCAGCGCGCTGAACTTACGATGGTGCCATCTTCTTCAGCAAAACATGCACAAGGTAAACGGAATACTTCAGTTTGGATATTCTTGGTATCCACTTCGTTTACGTTTGGTTTGTTCTGCCAGAATGTTGATGTTTCTGTCGCTAGTGGATCGATAACCACTAAGTATTTCAACTTAGATAGCGCATCTAATGTTTTTTGCTTGTTGGACATAGAGCCAACAGGGTTAAAACCTTGACAGATGTAACCGTTCATTTCGCCTTTCTTCATCATGTCGAAGACGCGAAGCATGTCGTAACCCTGATCCCACTTCGGCATCATGTCGTAACCAAAGTTATTTTCTGCGGTTGCATTTTTACCGTAGAACGACTTCAGTAATGATACGAAGAAAGACGGGTAGTGTTGCCAGTAGTTAGTTTGATCTGCTTCAAGTGCCACTGGTGTGTGGTGCTTAAGGTGAGTGGCAAGATCGACATCTTTATCAGATGGCAGTTTCAAGTAACCCGGCAGATTTTGTGCTAACAAACCAAGGTCAGTAATACCTTGGATATTTGAGTGACCACGTAGGGCGTTAACACCGCCGCCAGCCATACCCATGTTACCTAGAAGTAACTGGATCATTGCCATACAACGGATGTTTTCAGCGCCTTTTGAGTGCTGAGTCCAACCAGTTGCGTACAAAATAGTGGCAACACGGTTATCGGCAGCAGTGCTACCTAGCGCCTTACATACGTGTTCAAACATATCAACAGGCGTACCTGTGATGTTTGAAACTACATCAGGTGTGTAGCGAGATACGTGCTCTTTCAGTAAGTTCCATACACAGCGAGGATGTTGTAGGGATTCATCCTTCATTGCGTAGCCGTTATCGTCTAGCTTGTAGAACCAGCTACTACGATCGTACTGACGTTTCTCTGCGTCATAACCTGAGAACAGACCATCATGGAATGCGTAATCATCACGTACGATAAAGCTAGCGTTAGTGTAGGCTTTTACATATTCGTGATTTACTTGGCTGCTTGCGATCAGGTAACGAATAGCACCTAATAGGAAGGCAATATCAGCACCAGAACGGATTGGTGCATAGTGATCAGCCACTGCTGCAGTACGCGTGAAACGTGGATCAACCACAATGATTTCAGCGTTATTGGTTTTTTGAGCTTCAATTGCCCAGCGGAAGCCTACAGGGTGTGCTTCTGCTGCGTTGCCGCCCATTACAAGGATTACGTTGGCATTTTTAATGTCAACCCAGTTGTTGGTCATCGCACCGCGGCCAAATGTTGGAGCAAGACTTGCTACCGTTGGGCCGTGTCAAATACGCGCTTGAGTGTCAACTGGAACCATGCCCAAACCACGGGCAAATTTTTGTGTTAACCAACCATTTTCGTTGCTTTCTGCCGAAGCACATAGCATACCTGTGGTTAGCCAGCGGTTAACTGTGGTGCCTTGCTCATTTGTTTTAACAAGGTTTTCATCACGGTCTTGCTTCATTAACTTGGCAATACGAGTGAATGCTTCATCCCATGAAATACGTTGCCATTTGTCTGAACCAGGTGCGCGATATTCGGGGAATTTCAAACGTTGTTCGCTGTTAACAAAACCAGCTAGACCCGCACCTTTTGGACATAATGCACCACGACTTACTGGATGATCGGGATCACCTTCAACGTGGAATACCTTTTGTTTGATATTACCGTTTGCTGCACCAGTACTGTAAAGTAAAGTTCCGCAACCAACAGAACAGTAAGAACACGTATTACGCGTTTCTTTTGCTGCTGTTAATTTAAATTCTCGAGCTTGCGCCCAAGCTTTTTGCGGTATTGTGGCAAGGGAGGCAATAGATGTCGTAGCGACAGCTCCCGCGCACAATTTAAATAATTGACGTCTACTTATATTCAAAGTCAACTCACCTAATTATTATAAAAAGAATTGTATTACATAAGAGGTCGGATATTATAGGCGCGAATATAATATCGTCAAATCTTTGTGTGAAATAATAAATGTCTAGTTGTTTAATTACTGATGAATATATAGAGCATCAGGAATATTCTGTTTATGAAATAATTAAATATAAGAACGGGATAAAAATAGAATGTGAAGACTTTATTGCAGAAGAAGTTCCCATTGCGCTTATTTATAATGGAATATCTCATGCAGTAATGATGGCAACCCCATCAAATCTAGAAAACTTCGCAATTGGTTTTTCATTATCTGAAAGAATTATTAACAATATTAAAGAAATAAAAAACATTGATATAAAAAGTAGTAAAGAGGGGATAGAAGTTTATATAGAATTACAAAATCGTGCTTTTATGATGCTAAAAGAACAGCGTCGACAACTGGTAGGAAGAACCGGTTGTGGGTTGTGTGGTATTGAACATTTAAAGCAAGCAATGAAGCCTGTAAATACGGTTCCTGATACGCAAAGAATGCCTCTTTCTGTTATTAATCAATCTATTAAGTTTCTACATGAGAATCAGGAACTCGCTAACCGTACAGGTTGTACCCATGCTGCCGTATGGTTAAATGAACACGGTGAATTAGCGGCGATTTATGAAGATGTTGGTCGTCATGTGGCGCTAGATAAGTTAATAGGCGCTCGTGCAAAATATTCGCAACTTACCAAAGGTGCAATCTTAATTACCAGTCGTGCTAGTTATGAAATAGTGCAAAAGGCAACATCTGTCGGTGTGGAGATATTATTTGCAGTATCAGCACCTACAGCATTAGCGATTAATTTAGCTGAAGAATCTGGATTGACATTAATAGGGTTTTGTCGAGAAGGTAGGGCTACTATTTATACAAAAAAACATAGAATAATAAATTAAGCATATTTCATAAAATTAAAACCTAGATTATTTATAAAATAATATAAGAGGTTTATGACGTTAATACTTTCTTTGTTTATATTTCCATTAATCAGTAATAATCATGTTAAATAAGTAAAAGTAACAAAGACTGACTTAAACAAACCAATAATCCCCTTTAATTTTAGTTGTATAAGATAACCAGACTTTTAATTATAGGTGATATATAAATATTTTTATGACTGTGAATTATAAATGATTAACAGCATGATTTTATTGGAGTCATTAAAATGCATAAGTTATGATTTGTTTTTTATCATAATTAGGAATCAGTTGTGTTAGGGAAAATATTAACAGGATTGTTACTTGTAGCTTCAAGTACGAGCGTGATAGCAACACCTTGGGAAAAAGTAAAAACACCAACATCTGGTGAGTCAATGTCTATCGGCTCATACTCGAATGGGTGTTTAGCAGGCGCGGAAGCACTGCCACTGGAAGGTGATGGTTATCAAGTTATCCGCGCTGAACGCGGCCGTTACTATGGTAACCCTGAAACAATCACTTTCTTAAAAGAGTTAATGAAAACTGCACAGCAACTGAAAATTGGTAATGTGCTGGTGGGAGATATTGCGATGCCTCGTGGTGGACGCTTTTCATCAGGTCACGCCAGCCACCAAACAGGCTTGGATGCAGATATTTGGTTACGTATTCCAGAAAAACCGTTATCACAGAACGATCTAAAAACAGTTTCAGCACTACCTATGGTTGATGTGAAAAATCACAAAATCATCGAAAAGAACTGGAGCAGTAAACAAGCGCATTTGATCCAGCTTGCGGCAAGTGATGATCGTGTCGCCCGTATATTCGTTCATCCTGTGATCAAAGAGCAGCTTTGTAAAACGGAGTGGAAAGATCGTGATTGGTTACGTAAAGTTCGTCCTTGGTTTGGTCATTACTACCATTTCCATGTCCGGTTAAATTGTCCTGAAGGCAGTACCTACTGTGAGCCACAAACCCCACCACCAGCAGGTGATGGCTGTGGTAAAGAGTTAGCCTCATGGTCACCAGATTTTAAAAAGCCTGAGTCAAATAAACCGGCGGTTAAACCAAAACCTAAACCGAAGCCAGTGTTACCAGCTCAGTGTAAGGTGCTTATTAATAGTTAATTTTTCTAAATTAACTGTGTATAGGTATAAAAAAAGCGCCGCAAGGCGCTTTTTTATTGTTTGATGGTTGGATCGAATAAGAACTAAGCAAGACCTTGTAAGGTAACAAACTTTTCTAGCAGTTCATCGTCAGATTCAACGTGATCAGGATCGGTAATAATGCAGTTGGTGATTGGACAAACCGACTGACAGGTCGGCTTGTCGTAATGCCCTTTACATTCAGTACAGCGATCTGGGTTTATTTCATAGATGCTATCACCCATGGTGATCGCCTCGTTAGGGCATTCAGGATCACACATGTCGCAGTTAATGCATTTGCTTGTAATGAGCAGTGCCATAGTGCTTATTTACCGTCTTTAGGAGCGTGAGGGTTACGTGTATCTTCGCCATTACCCAAGTTACGCATTAACAGACCAAAATCAAGATCCATATCAGCAGGTACAGGGATAAATACGAAGTGTCCATTGCCTTTCGCGTCATCAATTACTTCAGACTTACGGTTTTCCATTGTCTCAAGGTTGAAGATAACGTTACCTTTTGGTGTCATTACTTCAAGGCTATCACCAACAACGAACTTGTTCTTCACTTCAACTTCAGCAAGATCGCCACGGCGTTTACCTGTGAACTCACCAACAAATTGTTGAGAATCAGAAATTGAGTAACCGTAGTCATAGTTTTGGTACGTGTCATGGGTGTGACGACGTAGGAAACCTTCAGTGTAACCACGGTGCGCTAAGCTTTCTAATGTGCCTAGTAATGATTCATCAAATGGTTTACCTGCAACAGCATCATCAATCGCTTTACGGTAAACTTGCGCAGTACGAGCACAGTAGTAGAACGACTTAGTGCGGCCTTCAATCTTCAGTGAGTGAACACCCATCTTAGTTAGACGCTCAACGTGTTGAACAGCACGAAGATCTTTTGAGTTCATAATGTAAGTACCATGCTCATCTTCAAACGCCGCCATTTTTTCTTCAGGACGGTGAGATTCGCTTAGTAGCACAACATCATCAATGGGTTTTCCTAGACCTAGTGTATTATCAGGACGCTCTTCAACGTCTTGTGTTTGCACTGCGTCTTGAATTTCAACGATTTGACCCGCATCGTTTTCAGTCGCTTTTTCTGTTTTATATTCCCAACGGCAAGCATTCGTACATGTGCCTTGGTTTGGATCGCGCTTGTTGATGTAACCAGAAAGTAGGCAGCGACCAGAGTAAGCCATGCAAAGAGCACCATGAACGAAGATTTCTAGTTCAGTGTCAGGGCAATGCTCACGAATTTCTTCGATTTCTTCTAGTGATAACTCACGAGATAGAATGACACGCTCAACACCTTGGCTAGCCCAGAATTTCACTGTTGCCCAGTTAACTGCGTTGGCTTGAACTGACAGGTGAATAACAACCTCAGGGAATGCTTCACGAACCATCATAATAAGACCTGGATCTGACATGATAAGTGCGTCAGGGCCCATTTCTACGATTGGTTTAAGATCGCGAATGAAGGTTTTTAGCTTTGAGTTATGCGGTTGAATATTACATACCACATACAGCTTTTTACCTTGAGCATGTGCTTCATCAATACCAATCTTTAGGTTTTCGTGGTTGAACTCGTTATTACGAACGCGAAGACTGTAGCGAGGTTGACCTGCATAAACGGCATCAGCGCCGTAGGCAAATGCGTAACGCATGTTTTTAAGGCTGCCTGCAGGTGAAAGTAATTCTGGTTTAAACATTGCTCTATATTCTCTTATTCTGATTCCAGATCAGTTCGTATCACCTAGTGATACAAAGTTAAGGCGGGATTTTACGTTTTTCGTGACCTAAGTGCCACTTTTCTCATTGAGTTTTTTCTTTGTTGCAATAATTACATTCGGTAAAATCGCTTTTAAGGCGGGGCGTAAACAATCTAATCGTGATGAAATTACAGATAAATAGTTGCTGCTATTAGATTTACCTCATAATCTACGTCTATTGCATTTTATTTTCTTCATTTCATCGTCAGGACAGACTAATGACAACCAAACCGAAACACCGTCCCACATTAAATGATGTTGCAAAACAGGTGGGAGTAACAAAAATGACGGTGAGTCGTTATTTGCGTGATCCTAGCTCTGTGGCTGAAAGTACACGAGAAAAAATCGCGGTAGTGGTGGAAGAGCTAGGTTATGTCGCCAGTCGCGCGCCTGATATTTTATCGAACCGTAACAGTAAGGCGATTGGGATCTTACTGCCATCGTTATCTAACCAAGTGTTTGCTTCTTTATTACAAGGGATTGAATCGGTAACCAAAAAAGAAGGTTATCAAACCCTGATCACCCACTATGGCTACAGTGCGGAAGAGGAAGAAGAGAAGATTGCTTCGTTATTGTCTTACCATGTTGATGGTTTGATTTTGACTGAAAGTATTCACAGCGAACGCAGTTATAAGATGATCAATGCTGCGGCTATTCCAGTGGTAGAAACGATTGATTTGCCTGAACATCCAATTGATATGGCGGTAGGGTTGGATCACCAACAGGCGGCATTTGATTTAGTCTCTAAGATGATTGAATACGGACGCTGCAATATTGTTTATTTCGCTGCGCGATTAGATCGCCGTACCCAATTGCGTTGTGACGGCTATATTCAAGCGATGGAAGCAAAAGGACTAACGCCACGTATTGTCTCGACAGAAGAGCACTCGAGCTTTACCCAAGGGCGAGAATTAATGCGTCAGGCTCTCTCGCAACACCCAGAGTTAGATGCTGTGTTTTGTACCAATGATGACTTAGCAATTGGCGCTATGATGCATTGCCAAGAGCACAATGTTGCCATTCCAAGTCAGGTAGCCATTGCAGGTTATAACGCCTTAGATATTGGTAAAGCGATTTCACCGACGCTTGCGAGTGTGAATACACCACGTGAAGAAATTGGTGCTGCAGCTGCGACATTATTATTGAAGAAATTAGCAGGAAAGAAAGTGGCTAATCCTATTCAAGATATTGGTTATAGCTTGTACTTAGGCGAGAGCTTAGGAAAGCCTGAAGTAGAAAGTAAGTAATAAAAAAACAGCGCACGAGAGTCACGTGCGCTGCCTACATTTATTCATCAATCTTTATTTATTAATCACTGATTGATTTAGCATTACGCTAATAGCGCTACCGCCTCTTGAGAAAGTTTGGTGATTTCTTCCCACTGACCATTATCAATCAGATCTTTAGGTAGCATCCAAGAACCACCAACGGTGGCAACACATTTCACCGCTTTGTACTGATCAACGTTTGCTGGGCTAATGCCGCCAGTTGGGCAGAACTGTACTTGTGGTAATGGCGCTGCAATAGCGGCGAGAGCTTTAGCACCACCATTCGCTTCTGCAGGGAAGAATTTTAATTGCTGGTAGCCAAGCTCTAATGCTTGCATGATTTCTGATGGTGTACTCACACCTGGAATTAAAGGTGCAGTGCCAGATTTTGCATAGCTAAGTAGCTTAGGTGTCATTCCTGGAGAAATCACAAATTTTGCGCCAGCTTCAACTGCAGCGTCATACTGCTCGCAGGTAAGTACCGTTCCAGCGCCCACCATCGCATCAGGCATCGCTTCCGCAATCGCACGAATTGCATCAAGAGCAACAGGCGTACGAAGGGTAATTTCAAATACCGTGATACCACCATTTTTTAGTGCTTGTGCCATAGGAACAGCGTCTTCTACGCGTTCAATGATCATTACAGGTACAACTGGCGATGCGGCAAACACATCTTGTGGATTAACTTGCCAAGTATTCATGTTTTTCTTCCTATCCAATAACTTAAAAAATAGTGGCGCCAGTATCGGCACTTGAAACTTGCTTGCGTAAATTGGCGAATAAGTTACGACCAAAGGTAAATGCAGGTATATCGTTTTCAATCGGTGCGCGACGAGCTGTAAGATCAGCGTTAACCGTTAGCTCACCTGTGATCGCATTTAATTCCACCATATCGCCATCTTGAATTAAACCAATTGCACCACCACGTAGGGCTTCTGGCGTAATATGGATTGCAGCAGGAATTTTGCCTGATGCACCTGATAAGCGACCATCGGTAACCAATGCGACTTGATATCCTTTCTTTTGGATATTACCTAAAATTGGCATTAATTTGTGAAGTTCAGGCATACCATTTGCTGCAGGTCCGTTATGGGTCACAACAATCATCGCATCTTGATCTAACAAACCTTGTTTATAGGCTTTTTCAACCTCGTTTTGGCAACGGAATACTTTCGCTGGTGCTGTAATATGTTGATGCTGTTTTGCAACCGCAGACACTTTAATCACCGATGTACCAATATTTCCCTTTAATACTTTTAAGCCACCTGTCGGGTTAAAAGTGATCTCAGGTGTACAAATTACATCACTATCTGTTGAGTCTGCACAAGGCGACCATACCAGTTTGCCATCTTGTAAGCTTGGGGTGGTCATTTGATCAGTAAATTCACCAAACGCCGTTTTCACATTGGTATTGAGTAGCCCACGTTGGTGCAATGTTTTCATTAAGGTTGGTACGCCACCTGCTTGTTGGAAAGCATTAATATCAGCAGGCCCATTCGGGTACATGCGCACCAATAAAGGAACCACATCAGATAAATCACTAATGTCATCCCACGTTAAAATAATGCCCGCACTACGAGCAATCGCCACCATATGTAAGCTATGGTTAGTACTGCCACCCGAGGCTAACCATGCCACTAAACCATTTACCAAACTTTCTGCCGTCATTACTTCATAAAGAGGGCGGTATTGGCTTGATTGCTGATTTGCTGCCGCAGCAATACGACAAGCCGCTTCTTCGGTTAATACTTTACGTAGCTCGCTTGTTGGTGGTACAAACGCCGAGCCCGGTAGCATTAAGCCCATGGCTTCTAAAATAAGTTGATTAGTATTCGCTGTGCCATAAAACGTACAAGTCCCCGGTGAGTGGTATGCCTGACATTCCATGGTTAATAGCGCAGCGGAATCGACTTCACCAGCGGCATATTGTTGACGAACACTAACCTTTTCATCATTGCTTATGCCGGTACCCATAGGTCCAACTGGCACGAATGCTGTTGGAAGGTGTGCAAAAGATAATGCACCGATCAATTGTCCCGGGGCGATTTTGTCGCAGATGCTTAACAATAATGTTGCATCAAAAGCGTTATGACTTAAGGTAATTGCCGTTGCTTGAGCGACAATATCACGAGAAAAGAGCGACATTTCCATGCCTGGTTGACCTTGAGTAATACCGTCACACATTGCAGGAACACAACCAGCGACTTGGCTCGTATGACCGTATTCCGCTAGCGATTTTGCAATAATATCTGGGTAATATTTATAAGGCTGGTGGGCACTTAGCATGTCATTGTAGCCACTGACGATAGCAATGTTGGCATGCAGAAAATCTAAAATTGCTGATTTTTCTTGGGCGCAATTAGCGGCAACAACGTGAGCAAGATTACCGCAAGAAAGTTGGCTACGGCCTTTACCCGCTTGTTCCATTTCTTTGGTCATGGCTAACCATTGCGGATAACTTTCAGCACTTCTTGCTTTAATGCGCTCGGTAACGGCTGAAATAATCGGATTCATAGATTTGCCTCACGTAATTGCTGAACAGCATCTTCAATAATTTCGTTAATAGAACCATCGATAGAGACAGTGAACACATCCATCTCATCAACAGGACGCTCAAGAGTTTCAAGTTGGCTAGTTAACATGGTGTCACGCATAAAATGACCTTTACGGGTACGCATTCGGTCAAGGATCAATTCACGATCACCATCTAAAAAGATGAACGATACATTTTGATTACCTTCACGGATCTGATCGCGATATTTCTTCTTTAAAGCTGAGCAAACAATGATCCCAACTTCATTTTTATTCTCGAGGCTATAAGCCGCATCACGAATACGTTCTAACCAAGGTTCACGATCGGTATCGTTCAATGGATTTCCACTGGCCATTTTTTGGATGTTGGCTCTTGGGTGTAAATCATCACCATCGATGAACTTTGCATTTAAGCTGTGGGCGATACCTTCACCAATCGTAGATTTCCCGCAACCACATACCCCCATTACAATTATGCTTTGACCTGCCATTTTTTAACCTCTATCTCACTTTTGAACATCAGTTGTTCTATTTTCTTGTAAGTTACCATGTTACGGGTAACATGTTACCCGTAACATTTAGCGTTGTGAAGATACTCACAATAAAAATATTCACAACGGAATAAAACATTCTTTTTTGCTGGAGAGATCCTGTATGACGTTAGACCCAACCTACTTATTGTTCATCGCAGTATGTTCTATCTTGTTGTTATTATTACTAATAATGAAATTTAAGTTACATGCTTTCCTAGCTTTAACTTTAGTGAGTTTTATTACAGCAGTAGTAACAGGTGTAAATGCTGATCAAGTTGTACCTACCATGATGTCAGGGTTTGGAGGCACATTAGCCTCTGTTGCTCTGCTTGTCGGTCTAGGTACCATGATAGGGCGAATTCTTGAAGTAACAGGGGGCGCTAAAGTACTAGCGGATACCTTAATTGGTAGGTTTGGCCCTGAAAGAGCACCTTTTGCATTAGGTGTTGCGTCGCTGTTGTTTGGTTTTCCAATCTTCTTCGATGCTGGGTTAATGGTTATGATGCCTATTTTGTTTAGTGTTGCTAAACAATTTGGTGGCTCAACAATTAAGTACGCGCTACCTGTTGCTGGTGCTTTTGCTGTAATGCACGCATTCTTGCCGCCACACCCAGGTCCTGTCGCTGCAAGTGAGTTATTAGGTGCAAATATTGGTTTATTGACCATTGTTGGTTTGTTGATTGCACTACCAACTTGGTACCTAGGTGCTTACCTTTACGGTCTATGGGCGGGTGAACGCTTTAAACTGCCATTGCCACAAGCTTTCTTGGCAACGCAAGAAGTAATTGATGAAAACAACTTACCTAAGTTTTCAACAGTTCTTGCTATTTTGTTAATGCCTTTAGTGCTTATCTTTATGGACACGGGTCTACACACGCTAACAGTAATGGGTGTGGTAAATGGTGATGACGCTTGGGTTAATGCCTTACGTATGTTGGGTAAAACTCCTATCGCATTGATGATCACCTTGTTGTTCTGTTTAGCGCTATTTTCTAAGAATTACGGCATGGCAAAACTTGAAAAGCTATGCGGTGATTCACTTGCGCCAATCTGTGCCGTTATTCTTGTAACGGGTGCGGGCGGTATGTTCGGTGGCGTACTACGTGCAAGTGGTATTGGTGACGCGTTAGCTAACTTAATGTCTGATACTGGTATGCCAGTGATTGTGGCGGCATTCTTAGTTTCAACAGCGTTACGTGTCGCGCAAGGTTCAGCAACGGTTGCTCTAACTACAACAGCAGCGCTGATTGCACCTATGGTTGCCGCAACAACAGGTCTAAGTGCTTTAGATTTATGTTTCATCGTAATTGCAATTGCATCGGGCGCAACCGTGTTATCTCACTTCAACGATTCAGGATTCTGGCTAGTAGGTAAACTGCTAGATATGGATGAGAAAACAACCCTAAAAACGTGGACGGTAATGGAAACTCTTCTAGGTACAATTGCCTTCACAATTGCTGCAACATTAAGTATTTTCTTATAAATTAAAATAACGTGTAGAAGCCAATACGGGAGTAGTGATACTCCCGTATTTTTTTATAAGGACTGTATTATGACAACCCAGAGTAAGCCAACAACATGTTGTGACTGGGCAACGACCGATCCACTGCTACAGCATTATCACGATACCGAATGGGGCAAAAAAACGTGTGATGATAACGCCCTTGCTGAATGCTTTATTTTAGAGAGTATGCAAAGTGGCTTGAGTTGGTTAACCGTTCTGCGTAAACGTCCGGCTTATCGAGCAGCTTTTCTTGATTTTGATTTAGCTAAAATTGAAGCAGAATTATTGCCACAGCCACGAGAAGGATTAGTTGAGCATATTTGCCAGCAGTTCGATGTTATCAAGCATAAAGGTAAAATCGCGGCAGCATTGAATAATTTAGAGCTTTTGGTTGCAGTGCGAAAACACACCCCATTAGTCGATTTCTTTTGGCAGTTTGTTGATAACAAAGCCATTATAAATCAATGGCAAACCATTGCTGAAATACCAGCACAAACTGAGCAATCAGCAAATATGAGTAAGGTGTTAAAAAAGCAAGGTTTTAAATTTATAGGTGCAGTGACTTGTTATTCCTTTATGCAAGCAGTAGGCATGGTGAACGATCATCTAACAACCTGTCACGGTTATTCAAAAAATAGCTAGTTATTGATATTGTTAAACTTTTATTTAGGCACATTTGCAAAGTTAGTTTGAGTGATAAAGCAATGCAACGCTTTAGATAAGCGTACTATGCTTAACGACATCTCTCTTATAAATAACAACAAAGGTCTCTTCATGGAAAGTGGGGATAGCAATATCATCTTTCATGTCATTTCTGTGTTTTTTAACATGTCATGGCAAATCTTTTGGCCATTAGCCTTTGGCTTAATACTCTCTTCTTTTATTCGTAACTTATTACCCGTTGATACCGTGGTGCAACACTTGGGTAAAACCGATGTGAAAAGCCTTAGCTTTACCACGCTATTAGGCATGATGTCATCATCGTGTTCTTATGCTGCGGCGTCACTGTCTCACACCCTATTAGCCAAAAAGGCAACAGTCGCTAACGCAATGGCATTTTTAGTATCAAGCACTAATTTGATAGTGGAAATGTTTATTGTGCTGGTAGCACTCATGGGCTGGACATTTTTATGGGGTGAAGTTATTGGTGGCTTGATCTTAATTGCAACTGTTGGCTTTTTGTTTAGCCGTTTTTATCCCAAAGATGTTGAACAAGAATTACGTCAGCACATAGCCAATGCTGCGCCGCAACAAAAAGCCAGTTGTGGCATGGATATGTCTGAAATGAAGCATGAGAGCAGTGATTGCGGTATGGACATGTCTAACATGAAACATGAGAGCAGTGATTGCGGTATGGACATGTCTAACATGAAACATGAGAGCAGTGATTGCGGCATGGACATGTCTAACATGAAGCATGAGGGAAGTGATTGCGGCATGGACATGTCTAACATGAAACATGAGAGCAGTGATTGCGGCATGGACATGTCTAACATGAAGCATGAGAGTAGTGATTGCGGCATGGACATGTCTAACATGAAACATGAGAGCAGTGATTGCGGCATGGATATGTCTAACATGGCTATGCCAGCAAAAAATGACACTGGCGTAATGGCAAAAATCACTAAATCTGCCAGCTTCTTCCAAATGGATTTGGCAATGATAGGCAAAGAGATCTTAATTGGTGTTGTTGTATCATCAATCTTAATTGCTTTAGTGCCACAAGAAGGTTGGCGCGCCTTATTTATCAGTAATGATGCCGGATTACCTGCTTGGTTACACTCGTTGCTTGATGTCATTATCGGTGTTTTTGTTGCTATGATTGCCTATGTATGTTCAGTGGGTAACTTAATTTTAGCGGCAGCACTGTGGCATGGTGGCATTTCATTTGGTGGGGTGATTGGCTTTATTCTTTCCGATGTATTAACCATTCCAATGATGCGTGTGTACCAAAAATATTATGGTAAACGTCCAACAAAATGGATGGTGGGTTTACTGTTTATTGCGATTATATTTACAGGTATGTGCGTTGATGCCATTTTCAACGGTTTTGGTTGGGTCACAACCGATCAAACCTTACGTACTTTAAACCAATCCGGTTTTGGTATGAACATGACCACAGTGATGAACTTGATCTTCATTCCGCTTTCTATTTGGTATTACCGTTTAGGTAAAAAAGCCAATGCAGGCATGGGAATGAGCATGTAATCAATCCGCGAGTCAATAACAAAGCCGTGGTGCTTAGGTTGTAAAAACAACAGAGCACCACGGCTTTTATTTCGCATATTCGATGTCGATTAAATAAAGGGATTAGCCTTTATTTTCTAAACCGCCAACCACTTCAAATAGGTTTGGTAAGAATGCTGAGAACTCGCCACCCATCAGTGATAAATCCGCATCAATACGTTGCGCCATATCTTCACGGTCGATATCTTCGTTTTGATCTTTGATTTCATCAGAGAACTTCAAACGTTTCACGGTTAAATCATCAGCAAGGACAAAGTCGACACGGTCTTGCCAGTTTAAAGCCAGTTTCGTTACCACCTTGTTTGCTTCAATGTGTGCAAGAATTTCGTCGCAGTTTAAATCCTGTTGTTTACAACGGATCACACCGCCATCTTCTTCAATCGCTTTAAACTCTGCTTCTTCACCGATAGTGAAACCATGAGGCGCTTGATTGCTACGTACCCATTCTGTCATCGTTAGGGCTAACGGTTTTTCAGGAACGACAGGTACAACAGGTAGGCTACCGATAGATTTACGTAGTAGCGCTAGCATATCTTCTGCTTTTTTAAAGCTGCCTGCATCAACCACAATATAGCCAAGCTTTGGCATGATAAGGGCAAAAGTTTGCGATTGACGACTGAAAGCGCGAGGCAGTAAATCCATCACGATTTCATCTTTAAGCGTATCTTTCTCAGTCTTTTTCAGCTTACGACCAAGATCTTTTTCCTGTATCTCAATTTTGTTATTCAGTGATTCTTTGATCACAGAAGCTGGCAGCATTTTTTCTTCTTTACGCGCACAAATTAAAATATTGTCGCCAGAAACATGGGTGAACATATCACCATGTTTGCCTAATGCGTGTGCCCAGCCAAATTTTTGGATATCTTGGCTGCCACAAGGCGTGAAGCGGAACTCTTCCAGCTGTTTTTCCAGTTGGTCTGCATTTAAATCAATTTCACGCGTAAAGCGGTAGGTTAGTAAATTCTTAAACCACATCATGGCAGTCACACTTCCTAGGGTTAAACAGTTGGGTCGCACATATTAACCTAACCACTAAAAATTACTAAGAGGCGTTTGTGATTGAAGCTTAAGATTGTGTAATAACTTACTGAACTGTGAGTAAAATTAAATTTATGCTCTCACAATAAAGCCGTTATATTTTAGGTTTGAAAATCGCTTTCATACGTTTAGCAACCATTAACCGAGAAACCGTAAACATGTTACTGATGGTTCTTTGGTGTAAACGGAAAATCGTATCGTAGATGCGGCGAATAAGTAGCCCATGTAACACAAACTGGCTTTCCATTTTAGAGCCGGGAGCAAAAGAGCCAACCGCAAAGTAATGCCCAACCGCAACCACCATTCCGCCATCTTTAAAGATAAAGTCAGTGAGTGGTTTCCCATGTAAAAAACCACCCAAACTTTTGGCTAAATGTTCTGCTGCTCGATTCGCCGCCTGTGCCTTTGGTGGAACAAAACTGCCATCGGGTTGCGGAATAGCCGCGCAATCACCGAGCGCGAAAATACAGTCATCAACCGTTGTGGTTAAATCCATATTGACTTCAATTTGATTGATACGGTTATAAGCCAATCCGCCAATACCATTTAGCCAATCAGGGGCCTTAATCCCAGCCGCCCAAAATTGAACATCAGCATCAAGCGTACGATCATCGCTTGTGATCATACTTTTCTCAGTCACTTCGCTAATGCGAGTTTGAAGTAAAACATTAATGTTATTTTTCTCAAGCTCTTGCTGCACCTTACGCGACATTTTTTCAGGACTATTTGGTAATACGCGATCTGCCGCTTCTATTAAATTAATCGTTAACGGTGTGCCGTTATAACGTTGTAGCTTTCTACTCACACGTTCAAGCTCTGCTGCCAGTTCAACCCCTGTTGCACCAGCGCCGACAATATTAACTGTACGGGGCTCTCCTGCACGTAAAATGTAGCTCATTCGGTGCCATGCTTGGCGTGCTTGGTTGGCTGAGTCTAAAAAGATGCAATGGTCTTTAGCGCCAGGGGTATTAAAGTCATTGCTTACCGCGCCAATAGCGATAATTAAATAATCGTAATCCAGCTCATAGTTAATGTTATCGGCAGCACTACAGACAGAAATCGTTTTTTCTTCGCGATGGATATCTGTCATTGAGGCTTGATAATGCTGATAGCCATGTCGCGCGCCATGAGTGAAATAACAAACCGTATCAAGATCGCTATCAAATGTCCCCGCTGCGATTTCATGCAAACGCGGTTTCCAGAAGTGATGGGTTTCTGGTTCAACTAAGATGACATCATCTTCTTTTCTTATTGTTTTCTTTAATAGGGTTGATAGTTCAATGCCAGCAGCACCCCCACCGACAATAATAATTCGTGACATATGAACTCCTCACATTCTGGTTATAAGTCCGTTCAGATGGATTAGTTATCACCGTCAACCTGTTAACAAAAATAAAAGGTTGTTAGCCGATCATGGAAGAGCACTTTATCGAAAGGCGAAATGATAGGTTTAAAAATTACTATAGAGTCTAGATGGGATTTTATGATCTTGTGGGTATTTGTTTTTTGCAATCCTTAGGGGTTAAGGATTCTTTAATAGAATAAAATGCTTGGGGCGAAAAAAAGCCTTGAGCAAAACTCAAGGCTTTAGAGGATTCATTTGGCAATGAACTTATTTAGCAGGCGCGAAGTCTTCAGCTGCTTGGCGGTGTGCTGTGTAGATAGCTTCGCCGTCACTTTCTGCATCGAAGATAACAGTAACATCAGGTGAGAACAGAATAACGTCGCCTACTTCAGCAACGTATTTGTTGCCGTCTGTATCACGCATTACGATTTTACCTTTAGTAACTACTTTGTATTCTACTGAATCGTAAAAGTATTCAAACTCTACGCCTGGAGACATAGTGAAATGACCAATCGTCAATGGCGCGCTGTTGTTTGTTACAGCAACTTCAGCCATATCACTTTTTAAGCCTTCAACTTCTAACAGTTTGCTTAAATCATTTAGCTTAAAAGTACCTGATTTAATCAGAGTGATGCCTGGCTTTTCGGTTAATGTTGTCATTGGATTGACCTTATTTTTTATAATAAGGCTGAAATAGCGGATTCAGCCTTTTGTAGGGGGTAACAAAAAGTACAATAATTACCTTTTAAGTTAGTAATTAATGGAAAATAGAAAGAACAATCGTTAAACGGTAATAATAAAAGAAAGAGTCGTGTTCTTTTATGGGTAATACTTACTTATCTGCTGCTGAAAGTAGCTTTTCAGAAAAGTTTAATGCAGCTTTGTGCTGTGAAAATACTAAGCCAGAGTGAGAGCGTTCAGCAGTGCCTTGTTTTTGGTAGTGACCAATATTAACTGCATTAGTTTTTGATTGCTTAACGTTAATGTTGCCAGTGAAGTTACCGTCTTTTGCTGCAGCAGTAAAAGATGTTGCGATAATAGCGGCTGCGATTGTTGCTTTAATAACTGTTTTCATGAGTAATAAAACCTTTTGTTTTGAATTTTTGTGAACGCCTTGTGCGTTTCGATGTGGCTATATTAATTCTTTCAAAAAGCAAAACAATTACACAATTTGGTAATTAATTATTACTTATGGGTAATAATTGTATTGGTGATATGAATTCGGCTCGGGATGGGTTTGTAGGTTTATGAATTTATGGGAAATTAAGTGAGAATAAATTTTTGAGTGATGCAAAGAAGAGCTGATGAGAAAGAGGAGGTGTGCTGATGGTTCACACTCTTTACTTAATAGTAACGTGGGCAACTAGAAGTAAATAGGTCGTTTTTGAGAGTAAAAGGATGGTTTGTAATGTGAATTAGGATTACGTAATACATGAAAGACTCCATATGTTAAATGCATCCAATTTTAATTTAATAGTTTAAACATACCCGTCCTTAAGTGTTATCTAATAAATCAAGATCAATTGTGGCATTGTTCGCTCATGATTATTTAGTATCAAGAGCTTTATTACTTTAGGGATGGAGTAAAAATGAATAAGATTTCGAGAAGAAGGTTATTAAAAGGTGTTGGAATCGGAGGATTAGTTGGTGTAACCGGAGCTTGGGCTCTTACTAAAAAGCAAACACCAGAAAAAGCGTTAGAAGATTTACTGGAAAATGCAATAACTGATCTACCAGCAGCCAGCATCAGTGCTGCTCTAATTAAAAATGGTGAGTTAGTCTGGGAAAAGAGTTCTGGTTATCAAAATCTAGAAAGTAAAAAACCGGCAACGTTTGAAAGCATATGGCCGACTTTAGGCTCTGTCAGTAAGTTGGTCACTTGGACTGCCGTGATGCAATTAGTGGAAAAAGGTAAAATAAAGCTAGATGGTGATGTTAGCGATTATTTGGGATTCACCATGTGAAATCCCCACTTTCCTGAGATCCCGATCACGCCATATCAATTGTTAACTCACACATCATCCTTGTCTTCTCGAAGAATGACATCAGACCCGGACAGCATGGCAGATTTTTTCTGTAAAGATTACTCTGATGATCTGAATGCATGGATTACATCTAATATTTCTCCGGATGGTGCTCATTACCGTTCAGATTTGGTTTTTGACCTTTACCAGCCTGGTGATTTCACGCAAGTTACACCAGATCCTATTGGTGTGATCGCAGGTTATTCAAATTTGAATGCTTTAGTTGCTGCTTATCTAATTGAAAAAGTAACTAATTTATCCTTTGAAGAATATACATATAAATATATATTTTCCCCCTTAGGAATCAAAGATATCGGTTGGCAGAAAGCCGATTTAGATCAACAAAAACTCATTACGCCTTACGAAGCGAAAAACAGTCCTCGAGCTCCAATTATGGGCGTATATACCAAAAGCATGAAAGATCGCGGTTACTTAAGTCAAAGGGTCATCCCTTCTGATGGCAATAAAAACTATTATACTATTGATGATTGTAGTTATTTTTCACCTTTCAATGCAGCCGGATTACTAGGATCTTCCACTTTGGCATTAACCACTTTTATGCAATCCTTCCTTTCACAGAATAAAGCTAAAACGGCATTACTCAAAAGAGAAACCATCGATAGTATTTTTCATGTTCAGCGTAATGATCTTACAACAGGTAGTAATCTTGGACTTGGATGGTTCCAATTTAAAACGGCACGACACGGTACATTTTGGGGACATGATGGTGGTGGGCCTGGCATTCTGTCACGAGTTATGATCGATCCAGATACTGGAAATGGTGTTGTACTACTCATTAATAACTATTTTGTGGATTTCAGGGAAAGAGCCTTACTGCTTAATAAATTATGTGAAGTATTAAAAACAGCCTAACGCAGGATGAATAATCATCTTTTGACGATTTTTTGTACGTATAAATAGAGCCACTGTTAAATATACATTTAAAAGATCGCTTCATAGCGGTCTTTTTAATTTTAACTCACTTAAAAACATACCTTATTTCCCCAAACTAACTCCCTGACTTATTTATCAAAAATAAAATTCCGTGGTAGCTGTGTAAGGCAGTGAAATAGCAGATGTGGTTTGGCAGATCTCACGGTACAATCAGCAGATTATTTCTGGCTAGGTTGCGCATTATATTATGAAAATTATCCATACCTCTGACTGGCACTTAGGGCATCAACTCCACGGTTATAACCGCGACTATGAACATCAAGCGTTCTTAGATTGGCTAGCCGATGAACTTGAGGCTCAGCAAGCGGATGTCTTAAGTCATTACTTACCGCATCAATGGCGATAATTAAATAATTGTATTCCAGTTCATAGTTAATGTTATCGGCAGCACTACAGACAGAAATCGTTTTTTCTTCGCGATGGATATCTGTCATTGAGGCTTGATAATGCTGTTAACTATGTTGCGTGGGCTGTTGAAACGAGAAACGGTGATTTTTGCTTGGAGAAGGACGGTTTTAACTCATTTTCTATGTGAAAGTTTATTTGAATAAAAAGGTAAACTTCTTGCGTTTAGAGAAGAGTCTGAAGAACTAAAGCAGGACCTGATTGAAAATACGAAGGCGACAGAAACAATAAAGCACACATTACAAAGAAAAGTTGACTTTAGAGCTCAAGATATAAAGAGCCCTTTTCATCATAGGCAGAAATAGAATCAACTACTACTGGTTTCCTTAATGTACAAACTATACTAACGGTAACGTTCAGTATAACAATGGCCGCCGAAGCGACCTTTTAGAGTCATTAAAATGTGCCAAAGTTAGTAATATTTAATAAATTTTTATTCAACATACCTAAAGTTGATCAATACCATTATCACAGCGTATTTTTTTATTTTTAATTGTATCTAATAACAGTTCATGGTTTACGCCTAAATTATCTTGGGAGTTACCTTCATGCCAAAGATGGTAGCCAATACACCCACAACGAATATGTTGTATTTTTATTCCGTTATTAACTAGGCGTTGCGCAAAATCACTATCTTCTCTTCCCCATCCAATAAAATCGTTATCAAAACCATTGATAGCTATATAGTCTTGTTTCCAAAAAGCAAAATTACAGCTTCTTATATTTTTAATATCATTTCTTATAGATATAAGGGCCTTAGTTAAGAACGATGAGTTGATAGCATTTTTTCTATACCTTAACCCTTTAATCCCCCAAGAGAATAAGTTTGGAAATTCATATCCATTCATAACACGAAGACTTAATTCTTTTCTCATCTTAACTCTAGGGCCTTGAGTTAAAGTACCTTTTTTAGCGTTATTAATATGTGATTGAATAAAGTTTTGAGTTAAGAACATATCTCCATCGATCATTACAATAAAATCGCCGGAGGCCGCTTTTACGGCTAAATTCCTGGCTCTAGAAGCTCGAAAACCTTCATCTTCTTGATAAGCATGAATTAATGGAACAGGAAAAGTATCTTTTAAACTGCTCAACATTTCGGCTGTACCGTCTGATGAACCATCATCAGCAATAACTACCTCATCTGGTAAAATATTTTGCATGCAGACGCTATTAAGAACAGCCTTTAAATATAATTTAGAGTTATAAGTTGTTATTACTAAAGATGTTTTCATTAAGGTGTCCGAATTGTTGAATAATATATAAAGTATTTAGATGTATTTATCTAAATCAAGGCGTTACAAGCAGAGCTCTAGAAAGTGCTCGTAGTAATAAAAGCACGATAAACATTAAAGAAATAAATTATAAGTAGTTTCAACTAAAACAACACTAAAAGTTTTTTAATTTTTAACACTTTAAACTACATCATTCTCCAAAACTAACTCCCTGACTTATTTATCAAAAATTAAATTCCGTGATAGCTGTGTAAGGCAGTGAAATAGCAGATGTGGTTTGGCAGATCTCACGGTACAATCAGCAGATTATTTCTGGCTAGGTTGCGCATTATATTATGAAAATCATCCATACCTCTGACTGGCACTTAGGGCATCAACTCCACGGTTATAACCGCGACTATGAACATCAAGCGTTCTTAGATTGGTTAGCCGATGAACTTGAAGCTCAGCAAGCGGATGCCTTATTAGTTGCTGGTGATATTTTCGATACTGCCAATCCGCCAGCCAGCGCATGGCGCATGTTGTATCGCTTTTTGGCAAAAGTGTCGAAAACCCTACCGAATTTAGATGTAGTGATGATTGGCGGTAACCATGATTCACCAAGCAAGCTTGATGCGCCTCATGAACTATTAAAAGCCTTTGATTTGCATATGGTTGGCGGTATCCATCGCTTAGAAGATGGCACCTTAGATGTTAAGCGTATGCTGGTGCCTATCACTAATAAAGATAAACAAACTGCCGCGTATGTATTAGCTGTACCGTTTTTGCGCAGTGCCGATTTACGTACCGATAACCTTGATGAAAACGAAGACCGCTTAATTAAAGGGGTAGAAGTGCTATATAGCGATATAACCCAAGCCGCCCGTGAATTGCTTGCGCCAGAACAAGCGATGATCGGCATGGGACACGCGTATATGGCATCAGGGCAATTATCTGAAATGTCAGAACGTCGTGTACTTGGCGGTAATCAGCATGCGCTACCCGCTTCCATTTTTGCTGATGACATGGGTTATGTCGCGCTTGGACATTTGCATTTAGCCCAAAAAGTGGCGAAGAAAGAGCATGTGCGTTATAGCGGATCGCCGATTCCACTATCGATGTCAGAGCGTAATTATAACCACCAAATTTTAGCAGTAGAGTTTGATGGTAGTGACGTTAAAGCTATTGAAGAGATCAGTATTCCTCGCTGTGTCGATATGCTTAAAGTGCCAACAAAACCCGCGCCGTTAGATGAAGTGTTAGCCGCATTAAAAGCCTTACCTGACGATGAATTGCCACGTGAGCAACAACCCTTTTTAGAAGTGCATGTGTTGCTTGATAAACCACAAGCCCTCTTGCGTGAAAAAGTGCTGCAAGCATTAGAAGGCAAATCTGTTCGCCTTGCCAAAATTACGCCTCATTACAGCCAACGCGAGCAACAAGATAGCTTGCAACACCGTCGATTATCAGAGGTGTCGCCACAACAAGTGTTCGCATTAAGTTGGAATAAGAAATTCGATGGTGAGCCAACCGAAGCAATGGCTGAAGCGTTTGAAACCCTATTAACCCAAGTTGAAGAACAAGAATAAGAGAGATAATAACAATGAAAATCCTTGCGCTTCGTGGTGAAAATTTAGCGAGTTTACAAACCAAATTTGAGATTGATTTTGCGGGTGGCAGATTAGGCGATGCTGGCTTGTTTGCGATCACAGGTAAAACAGGGGCAGGTAAATCAACCTTGCTCGATGCGATTTGTTTGGCGTTGTTTGATCGTATTCCGCGTTTGCAATCAAACAAAAAGAACGATGCTGAAATCGGTCGTGATGATGAAGATAACCGCATCAAAGCCAATGATGTGCGTAGTATTTTATCGCGCGGTAAAGGTGAAGGTTTTGCCGAAGTCGATTTTATTGCCAATGATGGTTCACATTGGCGTTCGCATTGGCATGTTCGTCGTGCGCGTGGTCGTGCAGAAGGCAAAATTCAAGCCGCTGAACAATGGTTAGAAAACATTGAAACAGGGCAGCGTTTCGCGGGTAAAAAACAAGAACTACAAGCAGAAATTGAAAAGCTGATTGGCTTGAGCTTCGATCAGTTTCGTCGTGCTGTGATGTTGCCACAAGGCGAATTCGCGGCATTTCTAAAAGCAGGGGCTGATGAACGTGCAGCACTGTTAGAGCGTATGACGGGCGGTGAAATTTACGGTCGATTATCCATTGCGGCTCATGAACGTGCCAAAGATGAAAAGCTCAAACTGACGCAACTTCAAGGTAAGTTAGGTGATATCGCACTGTTAACTGACGAAGAGCGCGAAGCATTAAATACTCAATTGGTCAGTGCTCGTGAACAAGTAAATAGCCAGCAACAAAAGTTAGAGCAACTAAAACAGCATCAAGATGTGTTGGTGAATGCTGAAAAACTGACGCAGCGTATTGGTGAAAGTGAGCAGCAGTTAGTACAAGCCAAGCAAGACCAACAATTAGCCGCGCCGCGTTATCTGCAATTGACAAAATATGAGCAAGCACTGCCTGCCCGCGGTGATTTCACGCTATTAACCCAAGCACAGCAACAAGTGATCAAGTGGCAGCAATCATTGCAATTAGCGACCGCTGAATTAACGGCTAAGCAGCAACAACAAGGGCAATTACAAACGAGTGTTGAGCAAAGCCAGCAGCAATTAGCGCAAAAACAACAGCTGTTAACCGATCTTGAACCAAAGCTAAAACAGGCGGCAAGTATTGAGCAAAAGCGTGATGCTTTACAGCAGCAAAGCGCAGAGTTACAGAAGCAATTAGCTGGCTTAAATAAAGATCTCACGACCCAGCGTGAGCAACTTGTGAGTAAGCAACAACAGAAACACGCCGCCCAGTTACAACAGCAACAAGTGACCGCGGCACTGGCTCAAACGCAAGGGGTAAAGGCCTTAGCGGAGCAGCAAAATGCGATCAAAGATAACATCAGTCAGTATCAACAAGCGCAAAGCCAAATTGCACAGCTGCAAACTGACATAAAACAGCGTGAAAAAACGTTAGCGAGTGTGGCGCAGCAGCAGATCCAATTGGATAAACAGTTATCAGCATTAGATCAGCAAAAGCTGCAATTAACGCAGCAAACCGCAGCGCACGATCTAACGGCATTAGAACAATTACAAGATCAAGAACGCCAGCATTACTCTGCATATCAGCAATTAAGTAGTAAGTTAAAAGAGAGTTTATTCGGCCTAGATAAATGGCATGGTTTGCTTCAACAGCGCGATAAATCTCAGCTTCAGCAGCAAGGTTTAGTGACGAATATTGCAGGCAGTGAACAACGTTTAGCGGCATTAAGCCCTGAGTTATTACAATTAGATGCTCAGCATAAAGAAGTAGAGCTTCAGCTAAACCAAAGCCGTGCTGTCATGAGCTTAACTGACTATCGCGAGCAGCTTGTTGAAGGTGAAGCTTGCCCACTGTGTGGCTCTGAAAATCATCCTTATCAGCAGCATAATCCGCAAGTTGAAAGCATTATTAGCCAACAACAACAGCGATTACAGCAATTAGCCCAGCAATTGCAAGATGCTAATGCCGAGCAGCGCCAGCTAACTCAATCTGTCTTGCAAGATAAGCAACGTCACACTGATATTGAGCAAGAGATTGCAGGTTTTAATAATACGATTCAGACGTTAGTTAATCAGCAGCAATGCCATTGGACCGATCTTATGGCAACGGATCTAAATGCCATTACTTTGACTGAAATTACCTTATCGACTGATAGCGATGTGGCTCAGCTTTCTCATTATCAAGCACATTGGTCACAAGCAGTCGATGATGCTAAATCGCAAATGCAGCAGATTAAAGTTCAGGGTGAGCAGCGCAAAGTGCTGATTGAAGAAGTCAAGCAACAGCAGCTTCAATTACAGCAATTAACTAAGCAAGAAGCGGATCTGAAAGAGCAAGGCTATCTGCTAACTCAGCAGCAAACTCAAGCGCAAGAACAATGTAATGCGTTTACAGCACAAGCTAATAATGTGCAAAACGTGATAGCTGAAAGACAGCAGGCGTTAATGACAATCTATGGTAATGACGCATGGATAAACGCATTAGCTCTGCAAGGTAAAGCGGGCTTTATTGCCGATTTAGAGCGCCAAGTTCAACAATATCAAACCAATATTGAGCAACAGCAATTGCTTGAAAAACAGCTGACAGAGCTTGCACCAGTGCTCGCGACGCTAACCAATAGCGTTCAGCATGGTGAGCAACAAGCCGATGAGTTAACGGCAAAAGTAGCCCGTCTTGCGAAAGAGCAACAGGTTTGTTGGCAACAACGGTTGGAACTGATTGGCGATCAGCCACTCGATACGATTGAACGCTCAGCCAAAGCCGATGTTGACGTACAGCAGCAACAATGCCAACAGCGACAAACACAATTAAACCAATTGGCAGAAGTGATTGCCGCAGAGTTAACCAAACAGCAGAACGCGACCCAACAATTAGCAGAATCTGAAACAGCACAACAGAATCTACAACAAGTGTGGCAAGCATGGTTGGAAAAGCTTGCGTTAACAGAAGCTGAATTAACGGCGTTATTAAGTCACGATGAGGCATGGTTACAGCAAGAGCGCAGTGAACTAAAACAGCTAGAGCAAGCGGTGTCGCAAGGCGAAACTATTGTTAAAGAAAGACAGCAAGCACAGGTTGATTATCAGCCGACGGTTGAATTAGCCAAGCAGTGGTTTAGTGAACATGACATTGGTGATGACGCCTCAACTCAACAGCAATTGTTTAGCCAATGGCAGACGGAAAAATCGCAACTTGATGATCAAGTCTTCCAATTACGTCAGCGTTTAGATTTAGGCGAGCAAGCGGAAAAACAAGCAGGCGATCTTCGCTCAGCATTAGCGACTCAGCAAACGCAAACTGAGCTGTGGATGGAAATGAGTGATTTAATCGGCTCGGCTACGGGTAATAAATTCCGTACCTTGGCTCAAGGGTTAACACTGCAACAGTTAGTGATTAATGCCAACCATCACTTGCAAGATCTTGCACCACGTTATGCGTTACAACCAGTACCGGGCAGCCCGTTGGCGTTGCAGGTTATCGATCATGATATGGGCGATGAAGTACGTAGTGTGGAATCGCTTTCGGGGGGCGAGAGTTTCTTAGTGTCGTTGTCTTTGGCTTTAGCCTTGGCATCACTGGCGGCAGATACGCGACAACTCGGCTCTCTGTTTATTGATGAAGGATTTGGTACCCTAGATCCTGATAGTTTAGAAATGGCATTAGCCTGTTTGGATGCACTTCAAGCGGATGGTCGACAAATTGGTGTTATTTCCCATGTAGGCACTTTAGTTGAACGTATCGGGGTGCAAGTGGCTGTTGAAGCACAAGGGGGGGGGCGTAGTCATATTGCCATAAAAGGTTAATATAAATACGCATTAACTCATTGTAATTATTTAATATTCATATCATTATTTTATAAAATATGAGAGTGTTTAAATGATACATATTCAACTTAGTTTATACTTTTATTACAATAAGTCACAAAAGTGTAATATTAAGAACACATAATGGCGCTTGTCAGATGAAGCAAACGACTAGGTATATTTGATTATGGTAAGACGGATTCTTGTGGTAGAAGATGAAGCTCCAATTCGTGAAATGTTATGTTTCGTGTTGGAGCAAAAGGGCTATCAAGCGATCGAAGCTGAGGACTATGACACAGCGCTAGAAAAAATGTGCGAACCATATCCTGAACTTATTCTCATGGACTGGATGTTACCCGGTGGTTCAGGTATTAACCTGATCAAACACCTTAAGCGCGATGAACTTACACGCCAAATCCCTGTTGTAATGTTAACAGCACGTGGTGAGGAAGAAGATAAAGTTCGTGGTCTTGAAGTAGGTGCGGATGATTACATCACTAAACCATTCTCTCCAAAAGAGTTAATGGCACGCTTAAAAGCGGTTATGCGTCGTGTGTCACCAACAGCATTAGATGATGTAATTGATGTGCAAGGGCTGAAATTAGATCCTGTATCGCACCGTGTAACATCGGATGATGAACCATTAGAGATGGGCCCAACAGAGTTTAAAATGCTGCACTTCTTTATGACGCACCAAGAGCGCGTTTATAGTCGTGAACAGCTACTTAATAATGTTTGGGGCACTAACGTTTATGTTGAAGATCGTACTGTTGATGTTCACATTCGTCGTTTACGTAAAGCGTTAGAATCAGGCGGACACGATAAGATGGTGCAAACGGTACGTGGAGCAGGTTATCGCTTCTCAACTCGCCCATAGTAGTGATTCACAACCCACATGCGGGTTAGCTATATAAAGAAAAATACGAGCCTTCATCCATTATCGCAGTTCGATAAGGTTGGAGGTTGTGTTGTTTGTACGAGTAAAGAAATTTAATGTAACGGATCCATACCATAACTCCGTTACAAGGAGTAAAGCATGGTCGAAAGATTGTCATGGAAAAAATTGGTATGGGAGTTAATTCTGTTTTATCTACCGTGGATCATCCTTGGTCTGATTTTCGGTTATTTACCATGGTTTTTACTCGTCGCAACGTGGATTCAACTGATTTGGCATTTCCACAATCAATTGAAAATGTCTGATTGGTTATGGAAAGATCGTAGCCTTACTCCTCCTTCTGGTTCTGGTAGTTGGGAGCCGCTATTTAATGGCATGTATCGTTTACAACAACGTAATCGTCGCCGCCGTAAAGAATTAACCACCCTAATTCGTCGTTTCCGTAATGGTGCTGAATCGTTACCCGATGCAGTTGTTGTATTCCGCAGTGAAGGCAATATCGTTTGGTGCAATAAATTAGCGCAGCAATTATTGGGCTTACGTTGGCCTGATGATGCGGGTCAACCTATTAGTAACTTATTAAGAAGCCCTGATTTTGTTCGTTTTCTGGCAAGACAGTCTTTTGATACGCCATTAGAAATCACTTCACCAATGAACTATGACCGCACCTTAGAGCTGCGGATCATGCGTTATACCGAAGGTGAGTATTTGATGGCGGTACGTGATGTATCTCAGCTTAAGCAGCTTGAAGGTATGCGTCGTAATTTCTTTGCTAACGTTTCTCACGAATTGCGCACGCCAATGACGGTGCTGCAAGGTTATCTTGAAATGTCGTCAGATCCTGACATGCTATCGGGACCAATGTGGGATCGTGCACATGGGGTGATGACGGAGCAATTAGCGCGAATGAATGCGCTAGTTGAACAGTTATTAACCTTGTCAAAAATTGAAGCCGCTCCAACCATTGAGTTAGAGGAAGTGGTCGATGTACCTGCGATGTTAGATATTTTAGAAAAAGAAGCGATCTCACTCAGTGGGGATAAAAATCAGCATTTTAATTTTGAGATTGATCAGAGCTTAAGTGTCTTAGGAGATGATGATCAGCTACGTAGTGCGATTTCTAATTTGGTTTATAACGCGGTTAAACATACTCCAAGTGATGCTGATATTACGGTTCGTTGGTATCGCTCGCCTAACGGTGCAAGATTAGAAGTAACAGATAGTGGTGAGGGCATTGAAGCTCAGCATATTCATCGCTTAACAGAGCGTTTCTATCGTGTGGATAAAGCCCGTTCTCGTGAAACTGGCGGTAGTGGTTTGGGACTGGCGATTGTTAAACATGCTTTGAGCCATCATGACTCCCATTTAGAAATTGAAAGTGAGCTTGAAAAGGGCAGTACCTTTGCATTTACACTGCCGTCTCGATTAATTGCAGATAACACTCAAACGGCTGAATTAGCCGATGATATTTAGAAGTGATTAAAGAGATGAAATGTATAAGTAAGCGATTGAAATCTTTTACTGGGGTATTGTTGTTATTACTGGCTGGCAGCGCTCAGGCTGAAACTGAAACATCCAGTATAGAAACATCAAGCGTTAAAGCTGTAGAGCCAAGCTTATTGCCTTATCAGAAAGTGAGCGGCATTTCCGGTAACTTGTCGTCAGTTGGTTCAGATACCTTGGCGAACTTAATGACTTATTGGGCGGAAGAATTTAAACGTCGCTATCCAAACATCAATATTCAAATTCAAACGGCAGGGTCATCAACAGCGCCAACCGCATTAATTGAAGCGACAGCGCAACTTGGCCCAATGAGCCGAGCAATGAAAAACAAAGAAATTGAAGCATTTGAGCAAGAGTATGGTTATAAACCGACTGCGATTAAAGTTGCCGTTGATGCGCTTGCGGTGTTTGTGCATGAAGATAATCCATTAAAGGGGATTAACTTTGAGCAGTTAGATGCGATTTATTCACAAACCTTACGTTGTGGTGCATTAAAACCTATTACCAAATGGGGACAGCTAGGCTTGCCGGGTAGCTGGAAAGATCGTGGTATTCAGATCTATGGACGAAATTCAGTTTCAGGGACCTATGGCTATTTTAAAAAACATGCGCTATGTCGAGGGGATTTTCGTAACAATGTTAATGAGCAACCGGGATCGGCATCGGTTGTACAATCGGTATCAACTTCATTAAATGCGATTGGTTATTCCGGGATAGGCTATAAAACGACAGGGATTAAAGCGATACCTGTGGCGCGTGAAGGAGATGATTATGTTGAAGCGACGATTGAGAATTCAGTCAGTGGTCATTACCCATTATCCCGCTTTTTATATATTTATGTTAATAAACACCCGAACAAGCCGTTAGCACCGATGGAAGGGGAATTTTTGCGCTTTATTCTATCGAGTGACGGCCAGAAAATTGTTCAAAAAGACGGTTATATTCCGTTACCCGTAAAGGTTGTTGAACAAAATATGGCTGCGCTTGGGCTGTAACTGTAGATGATGTTTACTGCCTAATAAGCTAAGTAGAAATGGTTAATTGACAACGCCAGCATTTCGCTGGCGTTGTTGTTTTAGCTGTTAGGTATAACTATGAGTCACTCAATTCATTAACTTCTAGCATCCATCCCGCTTTATGCCAATATTCTTGTTCCGTTCGCATATCTGCTGCGAGTAATTTATTTTCTGATGTCCAACCTTTAGGTAAGGTTAATTGCCAGTGCTCTTTATCGGCATTCACTTTTATATGTGGTAATGGTTCATCACTGCGCTGCCCATTTAACACCACGGCAATACGCAAGGTACGAATTAACGGGTAAAGATGTTTACGTTTATAGATGGTCAACTCGGGCATTTCTGTCAGTTTTAATGTTTTACGTTGATAGCGTACTAAGGTTGAAAGTACCGTTTGTTGTTCGATATTGAATCCTGGCATAGTGCTATATCGAAGTAAGTAAGCACTATGGCGATGAAATCCGGGATAGCTTATATTTAGCCCAACTTCATGAAGTAACGCACCCCATGATAGCAAGGTCGATAATTCGTTTTTGTTCATTCCTGGTTGAGTATCTATTTGATCGTAAATATCAATCGCAGTTGTTTGAACACGTTTCGCTTGTGTGGTGTCGATATTGTATTGTTTTGCCATTGCATCAGCAGTACGAATACGGATATCACTGTGACGGAATCGTTGTTCCATTTCATACAGTAACCCCTCGCGTAATGCGCCACTGGAAAAATGCATATCATCAATATCAAGCGCTTCAAACACAGCACTTAAGATCGCTACTCCAGCGGCAAAAACAGGCTTTCTCTCATCGGTTAAGCCCGGAAGTTCGAGATCATCTTGATGTTTAAAGGTGCTAATTTGATCAAGTAATCGGTTTAAACGAGATGATGTGATCACGCCATCGCTATGACCTTGAGCGATTAATACTTCACGGATAGCTTTAATGGTGCCAGACGAACCTAAGGTTTTATCCCATCCAATATCGGTATATTTACTGGCGATACTTTCAAGCTTCTGGCGTGCTGCAAGTTGGGCCGCCGCAATATTTTTACGGCTGAGTTTTCCATTAGAAAAAAAGAGTTTGTTGTAGCTTACACACCCCATATGCTTGCTATATAAAATATGGGTATCAAATTCTTCACCAATGACTAATTCAGTGCTACCGCCACCGATATCGATCACCAGTTTTTTACCTTTATCGGGTTGGGTATGTGCAACGCCAAGATAAATTAAGCGGGCTTCTTCTGTTCCGGGAATGATCTCGATGGGGAAGGGTAAAATACGCTCAGCTCGTTGGAGAAAAATATGGGCATTTTGCGCCTGACGTAATGTGTACGTTGCCGCGATACGGACATTTTCAGGTTTAAAGCCTTGCAGTCTTTCGGCAAACATTGCAAGGCAGCTTAAGCCGCGATTCATGGCGGCTTGATCAAGGTTTAAATGTTTATCAAGCCCAGATGCAAGGTGGACTCTTTGTTTATGACGGCTGACAATTTGAAGGCTTTGACCAACAATGCGAGCCACAACCATATGAAAGCTATTTGAACCGATATCGATAGCTGCTATTTCGCGAGGTTGTGGCGAAGAATTAGTTTTTGTCATTTTATTTCTCTGTTTTTTCAGCGTGCTTTTTCAGTTTTTTCTCGCTGTGTTTCAGATAATCATAAATTGCCGTTTGTGAGCGAATTTTTCGTCTATTACCACGCGGTACATAATGGTTATGCATGCCTTCATCGATAATACGTGCTTTGACAGTATCGCAAAGTTGGATATTAAGAATATCGATAATACGTTGTTTTAACACCGGTGAATTAATAGGGCACCCGACTTCAATACGATTATCAATATTCCGGCTCATCCAATCAGCTGATGAAATATAAACCTCAGTATCACCATTATTTTCAAATACCGCGACGCGAGGATGCTCTAGAAATCTGTCGATAATACTGATCGCGGTAATGTTGTCGCTGATCCCCTTAATCCCGGGAATTAATGAACACATACCTCGAACAATTAATTTGATTTTCACGCCGCTATTACTGGCTTGATATAGCATATTAATCAAACCTCTATCGACGAGGTTATTGACCTTAAGTGTAATACCTGATGGTAACTTTTGCTTAGCATGAGCTATTTCTCTATCAATGAGTTCATACAATCGAGAGCGAGAGTTACGCGGGGATACGATTAAATGGTTAAATTTAACGGGGCGATATGGGTTTGCGATATAAGCAAAGACTTGTTTTACTTCATCGGTAATGGCTTTTTCACAGGTTAGGAGTGAAAAGTCGGTATAAATTCGAGCGGTTTTTTCATTAAAGTTACCCGTACCGATATGCGCATATCGAACCAGCTCGCCTGATTCTTTACGGGTGATTAGGCAAAGTTTGGAGTGGATTTTTAACCCTGGCACACCAAAAATAACGTTTACTCCAGCCTCAGTGAGACGCCTTGCCCATTCAATATTGGCTTCTTCATCAAAGCGTGCTTGCAGTTCGACAACGACAGTTACACTCTTACCGTTGTTGGCAGCATCAATCATTGATTCAATAATGCGTGAGTTTTTAGCAACACGATAAATATTGATTTTAATGCTACGGACTTTGGGATCGTAAGAGGCTTGTCGTACCAACTCAGTTATATGACTAAAGGTGTGGTATGGGTAATACAATAAAATATCTTGCGCTTTGATGGCATCAAAGGCATTACGAGCCGATGTAAATTGATAGCTTTTAATTGGCGGAAGATCTTTGTTCTCTAAATAGCTTCTACCGACATTAGGGAAACCAATAAAGTCTTTAAAATTGTGATAACGGCCACCGGGGATCACACTGTCATAGCTTGATACTTGGAGTTTATCGCATAACACATTGATCATATCACCCGGCATATCACGTTGATATACAAAACGTACAGGCATCGCAGTTAGGCGTTGATTTAACCCTTCTGACATTTGTTCTAGCAAGCTGTGTTCAACTTCTTGGCTGAGATCGTATTCTGCATCGCGGGTCATTTTCATCGCAAATACGGCAAGTTCGTCATATTCAAAAAAGCCGTTGAATAAATCATCGATACAAAGTCGAATAATATTATCAAGCAAGATAAGAGTTTTATGACGTTTCCCTTTGGTTTTGGGTAATTGAACAAAACGGGGCAGTTGATCAGTTGGGATCTCTATTAACGCATAATGGGTTTCATGGTTTTTGGTCATAGCGACAGCAAGATAGGAGTATTCATCCTTGAGGACTTGCAGTATGTCGACATCGTCAGTAAGTAAAATCGGGGTAACATGGGGCAAAATGGTGTGTTGGAAATAATGTTTCAACCATGCTTTCTGGCTGTCTTCTAACTGTAATTCATTAACTAAAAAGATATGACGACGCGCCATTTCTAACAATATTTCATTGTATAGCGTATCAAAATCTTGATTTAGCTTTAGTACTCGACTTTGGATCTTGCTCAATAATTTTTTGGCTTGATCACTGCCACCTTGTGCTTCATGAATTAAAATTTGGCGCTTCACATCAGCAAAGCGGACTTTGTAGAACTCATCTGTATTGCTGGAAAAAATACCGAGAAATCGTACTCGTTCAATGAGAGGAACAGACTTGTCTGCTGCTTCTTGTAATACTCGTTCGTTAAAAGAGAGCCAACTTAGCTCTTTTTCAATATATAGATTTTCGGTAGTCATGCGCGGTGTTCGTCCTTGTTACTTTGCATTATAAAACTAAGCTGTTTGTGGCAAATATAAGGTATTAGCGTTACAGTGAGATGTAAATTTGAGTGATTGTTTGATCAGCCAGATATTTAAATTATTGTTCAATATCTATGGTTAAATCATCGGCTAATAATTCTAATTGTTCTTGTACGGTATCCATGCTGAGATCGGTTGGCAGCTCGAGTTGAAATTGCGCGGTAAAAATCGGGTATCCCCAGTTAGGTGCGCTTTCCGTTTTCGTTTTGAGCTTGTAGATGTTTATGCCTAGTTGATGCAGATGGGTCGTGACGTCTTTAACAATCCCTAACCGATCATTACCTGTAACGGTTAATTTCTGCATTTGCTGTTGTGAGGAAGCTTTGATTTGTGCCTCGACAATGTGGATCTGCAACCCCGAAATTTGCGATAATGCATCGCTAAGTTGTTGAATGTGTTGAGGGGAAACTTCAACTTGAACAATCCCTGCAAATTGGCCACTTAGCTGAGTTAATGAACTTTTTAGCCAATTCGCATGGTTGTTATATACCGTGTCTGAAAGTTGCTCTACCAGTCCCGTTTTATCTTTACCTATAACAGTAATTATGAGTTGTTTCATTACAGCTCTCCTTATTTGTAATGGTTGTTGATGCCGTGACAATTAGCAACAAACTTATTGATACTTATCAATAATTATCCTAATAACCATTTATGCTGTCTATGGTTGAAATGGACATAAATGAGTAAATGCGTAAGTTGTCATGATTTATTGATTGTTAATGACATTCTCTTTCAGTTCTGATTTATAAATTTGTGCACTATGTAATTTTGAGTAATATCACCTGTAATAAAAGTGTCATGTAATAGAAATACACTTTAGTCCGTATAAATAGGTTTGAGGTAATAATGGCACACGCCAGTTCGTTTTTAATGGGAGAAAATCATCTTCGTCGAATGAAAGATAAGTTAGCGCGTTTAGGTGTGACGGCTGGCGGTATTTTTGTACTTGTAACCTTGGTACTGATTTTTTTCTATTTACTCTACGTTATTGTTCCTATTTTCTCTTCTGTTTCGGTTAAACCAACCTCCCAGTTCTCATTAACCTTGCCGGGGCACACTGCGCGAGTAGGCATTGATGATAGTAATACCTTAGCTTATCGTTTTACCACGGAAGGTCAGGTAGATTTTATCCGACTATCACCACCGCCAGCATCAGGACAGGTGATTAAACAACAGACACTTGTTAATGATCCTACTGCCGTTGCAACCAGTTTGCCGCGGGATGGATTGGTCGCCTATGCATTGGCGGGTGGCCAAGTAAAAATAGTGAAAGCTGATTTTAATTTCACGTTTGATCAAAACAAAAAGCAGCTATTTCCGGTTATTGATTACCCTGTTGGAAAAGCGTCATTATCTATCGTTGCCAAACAAGATATTATTGATAAATTAGCCATATCAGGGCGTGATAACACTATTATTTTAGCCGCTTATACTAACCAAGATAAACTCTCTGTGGTTAGGTTCTCTCATTCAGAAATGAGCGCAGCAGATGATAAAACATGGCACCAATTTCAATTTAATATTGATGATGTACCTGCGAGTGTTGAGCAGCTTGTATTAACGCCTGACGGTAAAACACTTTATGTTTTAAGTGGTAAAACACTCTTTACTTATTCTCTTCAACATCAGCACGCGGTATTGAGACAAACAACGAAACTCTCTAATGATAAAACAGTAACGCCTGAGCGGATTAATTTATTATCAGGGGCGAATTCCTTATTAGTAACAAACTCTAATAATACGATCACCCAATGGTTTGAAGTGGTCAAAGAGGGGAAACGTCAATTAGTGAAGGTGCGAGATTTCCTTTTTTCTTCTAGCCCTATTGTGAAAATCGTCCCTGAGTATTACCGCAAAGGCTTTTTTGTTATTCAACAAGATGGTCGAGTATCGGCTTATTATACCTCTGAGCGTGATGTGATTTATCAAGATCAGGTATTTGAGACTGTCCCTCAAGATATCGCTATATCACCAAAAGCGAATATGTTGCTCACGCTAGATAATGGTAAGTGGCAAACCTATAAAGTGAATAATTCCCATCCGGATATTGGTATTTCATCACTGTGGCAAGAAGTGTGGTACGAGGGATATCCTGAGCCTGATTATGTTTGGCAATCAACGTCAGCAAGTGACGAGTTTGAACCCAAATTAAGCTTGGTGCCGATTATTTTTGGCACATTGAAAGCTGCGTTTTTTTCGATGTTATTTGCGATACCGTTGGCACTGGCGGGTGCGATTTATACCGCTTACTTTATGTCCTCTAAAGTGCGTCGATTAATCAAGCCAACGATTGAATTAATGGAAGCTTTACCGACGGTGATCTTAGGTTTTTTAGCTGGAATTTGGCTTGCACCTATCGTTGATCAGAATCTGACTGGGGTTGCCTTAAGCTTTATTACATTACCGATAAGTATGGTTGTAATTGGTTTTATTTGGTCAATGTTACCTGGACAATGGCGTTCACGTATCCCTCATGGTTTTCACATCGCTATTTTGATCCCGATGATCGTCTTGATCGGTTATGGCTGTTTTGCGGTGAGTCCATGGTTGTCTCAGTGGCTATTTGGCAGCGATTTACAAAGTTATTTATCTCATGATTATGGTATTGGTTACGATCAACGTAATGCGTTAATTGTTGGTATCGCAATGGGGTTTGCGGTGATCCCCACTATTTTCACGATTGCAGAAGATGCAGTGTTCTCTGTCCCTAGCCATTTAACGAAAGGTTCTTTGGCATTGGGTGCGACGCAATGGCAAACCTTAACCAAAGTGGTTTTGCTAACAGCAAGCCCAGGTATTTTCTCGGCGGTAATGATGGGGCTAGGTCGAGCTGTTGGAGAAACGATGATTGTATTGATGGCGACGGGGAATACCCCTGTTATGGATTGGAATTTATTACAGGGCTTAAGAACATTGGCTGCAACCATTGCAATTGAAATGCCTGAGTCTGAAGTGGCAAGTTCGCATTATCGAGTATTGTTTTTAGCGGCGTTTGTATTATTCGTCTTTACCTTTGTATTCAATACAATCGCTGAGGTTGTGAGGCAACGTTTACGTGAAAAATACAGTTCACTATAAGAGAGGGAGGTGATCATGATTAAATGGTTTAAATCTGGCTCTCCTTGGATTTGGGTAACTGCGGGTGCGGTTAGCCTAAGCCTTGTTGCTGTTTTAGGATTATTATTACTTATTGGTTATAAAGGCTTAAGCTACTTTTGGCCTTCACCTGTTTATCAATTCGATATTGATATTGCAGGTAAACACCAAACCGTGATTGGTGAGTTGTATGACAGTAAAGCGATCCCGTTGCAGCAATTGCGTGAAGCAGGGGGTGATGTTTCTCATATGCCTGGTCCGGTTGAGATGCGTTATCTCATCAAAATTGGTAATCGTGAACGAGTGGGCACCGACTTTTTTACGGTATTAAAAAGCCAAATAAAACATCAAGAAATAGCGAAAAACATTGCTGTTGTCGATCGAGAAACGAATGGTAAGTTTTATGGCTATCCTATCGCAATTATGGCAAATGGTGTGCGTAATAGCATGGACTATTTACCTATCGCGTTAAGTGAAGCTTCTGCAATTAGAACTGAATTAAAGAAACTACAACAGATCGAAATTGCAGATACGAATTGGCATTTAGAAAAGCTACGTTTAGAAAAGCGTCAATTAGCTTTAAAAGATAAATTAACGTCTGACGAAAAAGCACGGATTGAACGTGAGGAACTGAACTATAAAACGATTTATAAAAACATTGAAAATCGTTTGTTTTCATTACAGTCTCAACTAGATAGTGCCAGTTTATTACTTCGAGATAGCCAAGGTAAAACGATCACCTTATCGATGTCTCAAGTACTAGATATGTGGTATCCCAATAAATTAACCTTCATTGAAAAGTTTCAGCATTGGGGGAAACAGGTTTATAAATTTTTAACCGAAGCGCCCCGTGAAGCTAATACCGAAGGCGGTGTATTTCCGGCAATCTTTGGTACAGTATTTATGGTGTTGCTAATGAGTGTCATGGTGACGCCATTAGGCGTATTAGCAGCAATTTATCTTCATGAATATGCAGGGAATAATAACTTTACAAAGGTCATACGTATTGCGGTGATTAATCTTGCGGGTGTACCGTCTATTGTCTATGGAGTGTTCGGGTTAGGCTTTTTTGTGTACATGGTAGGGGGGACAATTGATGATGTCTTTTTCTCTGCTCAATTGCCGACACCAACATTTGGCACCCCTGGGATTTTATGGTCGGCATTAACATTGGCGATCATGACATTACCGGTTGTTATTGTTTCAACAGAAGAAGGTTTATCGCGAATACCGAGTTCGGTGAGAAATGGTTCTTTGGCATTAGGCGCAACTCAAGCTGAAACGTTATGGCGTATAGTGCTCCCTATGGCAAGCCCTGCCATTATGACGGGGTTGATTTTAGCGGTGGCAAGGGCGGCGGGAGAAGTAGCACCTTTAATGTTAGTTGGGGTTGTAAAAATGGCACCAACATTGCCCGTTGATGTTCATTTTCCTTTTGTTCACCTTGATCGTAAGTTTATGCATTTGGGGTATCATATTTATGATGTTGCGTTCCAAAGCCCGAATGTTGAAGCGGCAAGACCCTTGGTTTACGCAACGTCATTTTTATTAGTGACGGTGATTGTAAGTTTAAATTTAACCGCAATTGGGATCCGTAATCATCTGCGCGAAAAATTTCGCTCATTAGAGTTGTGAGCAAACGTAGTGCGATGAATAGTCGATTATTAACAGAGAGAACATTATGTATTCTGCTTCACCATCAATAGGTTTATTTGAACCCGTCGATCTCTCTTCGTTACCCGATGAGCAAACGGCATTATCGATTGAAGGTTTGAACCTACACTATGGTAAAACGCAAGCTTTGTATAATATTAATATGCGTATTCCTAAAGGTCAGGTTACTGCATTTATCGGCCCTTCAGGTTGTGGTAAATCAACGTTATTAAGTTGTATTAACCGAATGAACGATTTGATTGAAGGCTGCCATGTCGATGGTAAAATTATGCTACATGGACAAAATATCTACGATACAAAAGTGGATGTTGCGTCATTACGTCGTCGTGTAGGAATGGTGTTTCAACGCCCGAATCCTTTTCCTAAATCCATATATGAAAATGTGGTTTATGGTTTACGTCTACAAGGGATCAGTGATCGACGTATTTTAGATGATGCGGTTGAAAGTTCATTGCGTTCGGCAGCGTTATGGGATGAAGTAAAAGACAGGTTGCATGAAAATGCGTTTGGTTTATCAGGAGGCCAACAGCAGCGTTTAGTGATTGCGCGTGCGATTGCTATTGAACCTGAGATATTACTACTTGATGAGCCAACATCAGCGCTGGATCCAATATCAACCTTAACGATTGAAGAGTTGATCAATGATCTAAAAACCAAATATACCGTGATTATCGTGACACATAACATGCAGCAAGCAGCACGGGTGTCAGATCAAACAGCTTTTATCTATATGGGAGAGCTGGTGGAATACTCGAGCACCAATGATATTTTCACCACCCCAAGAGAAAAACGTACTGAAGATTATATTACAGGACGTTATGGTTAAGGACACACCATCATGTTAAATAACATTAGCCTTGGTCGACATATTTCTGGTCAGTTTAATCATGAATTAGAAAGTATTCGTACCCATGTTTTAGCGATGGGCGGCTTAGTTGAACAGCAGTTGGCAGATGCCTTAAAAGCACTGCATAAACAAGAAGAAGATTTGGCGAAACGCGTGATCCAAGATGATCGCAAAGTTAATGCAATGGAAGTCGCAATCGATGAGGCGTGTACGCGTATTATTGCTAAACGCCAACCGACAGCCAGTGACTTACGTCTTGTTATCGCAATTATAAAAACCATTACCGATTTAGAACGTATTGGTGACGTGGCGGAAAGTATTGCTAAAGTCGCACTAGGGAATTTTACTAATAAGCAATATAACTTGTTAGCATCGTTAGAATCTTTAGGTCAAAACGCAGTACGCATGTTACATGAAGTGCTAGATGCTTTCGCCCGTATGGATGTTAAAGCCGCGATTGATGTTTATCAAACGGATGATCGAATTGATCGAGAATATGAAGCAATTATTCGTCAACTGATGACTTACATGAAAGAGGATCCCGATTCTATTCCTAGTGTGATGAAGGTGATGTGGGCGGCGCGCTCTATTGAACGTGTGGGGGATCGTTGCCAAAATATTTGTGAATACATTATCTATTTCGTGCAAGGTAAAGATATTCGCCACACTAACCCAGAAGATATTACTAACTTCCTATAATACTCTGGATACATGAATCTGTAATAAGGGCGCTGAGCTTGATTTAGAAGCTTAGCGCTCTTTTTAGTTGTGTTCATTTACCGGCTTATTCTCTTCTCAGCTTAGATTTGACACTTTTGATCGTATCAATACTTGTCACTGGGATTTGAAAATCATCAAAGATGGCGTTGCCCATATGTGCACTAGAAGTGTGATTTAATATTTTACTGGGGCGCGTTGTTTTACCAGAAAGATGCACTTCTTTTATTCCCGTTTCTGCAACTAAGGTTTGAACATTATCTGGTGTGACGCCAGCGCCTGCCATAATACTGAGCCTATCACCACAATAGCGAACCATTTTTTTGATCATAGCGGCGCCTTCAGGTGCGGTAGCTTCAAGCCCAGATGTCAGTACGCGCTCGCAGCCGCAGCTCATAATGGTATCTAATGCTGCAAAAGGATCGACACATTGATCGATGGCTCGATGAAAAGTCACCCCTAAGCCTTTCGCTTGTTTTATTAAGCTCGCAATGGTTGTGCTATCGATAAGGCTTTGTTCTGTGAGTGCGCCAATGACGATTCCTTGTAATCCTGCTTGATGGGCTGCATGAATGTCGGCAAGCATGATCTCAATATCGTCACCACTAAATAAAAAGTCACCTTGGCGTGGTCTGATCATGGCGTAAACCGGAATGTGTGCTTGTTTTGCGGCTAAGTGCATAAAACCAGCACTTGGCGTTAACCCGCCTAGTGCGAGAGAGGAACACAACTCGATGCGTGTTGCGCCACCTTGTTGGGCATAGTGGAGTGATTCAAGATTATCGATACAAACTTCAAGTTGAATAGACATAATTTTTAATGAAATAAAAAGCGTGTATTGCAGTGTAGAGGATTGGCAAGGTAGGAGCGAACAAAGACGGGATATAATGTGCGGTTGGTTGTAAATTACAGATAAAAAAAGGGCCTGGTATAATCCAGGCCTCATTATATTTCTTATCTTTGAGCTGACTGTAGCTTTATGTTTAGCTGATTGTCAGAAATAACACCGTGAGCATGGTGTTATTAGATAATTATTTCTTACCTAGGTCTGCAGTGTGCTCAGATAGGTAGTCTGCTACACCTTTTGGTGATGCGTCCATACCTGCTTTACCTTCTTCCCACTGTGCTGGACATACTTCACCGTGTTTTTGGTGGAAGTTTAATGCGTCAACCATACGTAGCATTTCGTCGATGTTACGGCCTAGAGGTAGATCGTTAACCACTTGGTGACGTACAAGGCCATCTTCGTCGATTAGGAAAGAACCACGGAAAGCAACGCCTGCTTCTGGGTGCTCAACGTCGTAAGCTTTACAAATTTCATGCTTAACGTCAGCAACTAGTGGGTACTTAACTTGACCGATACCGCCGTCTTCAACAGCAGTGTTACGCCATGCATTGTGAGAGAATTGAGAATCGATAGAAACACCAATTACTTCAACACCTTTCGCTTGGAAATCTTCGAAACGCTTGTCAAAAGCGATCAGCTCAGATGGACATACGAATGTGAAGTCTAGTGGATAGAAGAAAACTACCGCTTTTTTACCTTTAGTGAACTCTGCAAAGTTGAAGTTATCAACGATTTCGCCGTTACCTAGAACAGCTGCAGCAGTAAAATCTGGTGCTTGACGACCTACTAGTACCATTTTGGTGCTCCTGAAATATTGGGTTTTGCTAACCTTCGGTGGTTAGCTCCATACTTGGACGAGACAAACTATAGCCAAACTGTTAAATTGAAAAAAGCGGAATAAACAGATTGAAGTAATCGAAAAATACGATGAATAAGTTTCCCTCGTTAAAACAATTGCATTACCTAGTTACTTTATCGGAAACCCGGCACTTTGGCGAAGCGGCAAAAAAGTGTTTTGTGAGCCAGTCGACACTTAGTTCGGGGATCCAGAATTTAGAAGATTTATTGAGTTGCCAACTTATTGAGCGTGATAATAAATCCCTTGTTTTTACCAGTATGGGGGATGAGGTTGTGGTGCGTTCCCGTGAGTTACTGGCACGCAGCCAAGATTTAATTGAATTGTCCCATTCTGCCGGTGATGGTATGGAAGGTCCTCTTCGTGTGGGATGTATTCCAACGATAGCGCCTTTTCTATTGTGTGATTTGGTGCAGGAGGTTAATCGACGCTATCCCAACCTTAACTTACTCTTACGAGAAGATACGACCACGAATTTACTTACAGCTCTACGCAATGGTGAAATGGATGTTCTGATCCTTGCACTACCGATTGAGATTAACGGTATGCACAGTAAAGTGGTTGGGCGTGATGCATTTAAAATGGTGATCAGTAAAAACCAAGCTGAACGTGTCTCTGTACCGTTACGTTATGCAGATTTACCTGATGAATCCGTCTTCTTACTAGAAAAAGAGCATTGTTTAACTGAGCATGCTGTTTCTGCGTGTAAGCTAACAACGAAAGAAAAAATTAATCCATTCACTGCAACTAGCTTGCATACCTTGGTTCAGATGGTAGCCAATGGATTAGGAACGACATTTATTCCCCAAATGGCAATTGAGCACGGTATCTTAGATAACCAGAATCTGGTGGTGATTGAGCCACCAGGCCAAGCGGCATTTCGTGAAATAGGATTAGTTTGGCGACCAACGTCTAGTAGGGTTAATACCTTTGAAAAGCTTGCCTCTCTCGTTGAAACCTTATTATAAGTAAATTATCACTATATTAGAGAAGTCTGAATGGGTGCCGTTATTATTTGAAATGATAATAAGTGGTATTTTTCAGGCTTTTTTTATTTAACTTTGTCGTCATAATAAAAAAACATTAATTTGGATTAAAATATCGAAAATTCTCAATTAAACGGCATTTTAATCTTTTTGTTGTGATGGGTTTAAGTTGCTGTTTTGATGGATTATTTTGTTTTGCGTCACAAACAAAGAATAGTGATATTTATCAGTATATTCCTCCTTTGTTTAACTACAGTCTTAATAATTACTTTTAAAATATATTAAATCAGATAATTACCTTCCCTTGATAAAATTATTTTTGTTTAAAACAAATATTATCAATAAATTCTAACTTCCTCGTTGTGTAATAAAATTACGTAACTACCTACAAAAAATATCATTATTAAAACAAGTTGTTGATTCCGAGTTATTTACTGACTTTTGTTTTAATTCAGTGTTTTGACTTTTTACTCTAATTTTTTTAACTTTTTGTTTTTGAAAGGTTTTGTTGTTTTATTGTGATTTTGGTTAGAAAAGGTGAAATTTGCTTTTTGTTATATGTTGCGGCAACGTAAAGGGAAAGTTAAGAAGTAAATAACATTAAAAAGCTCTTGAGGCTTATTGATAAAAGTAGTGATTAAGTTACAAGGATGGGGCGTTATGGCAGATACTGCGGTTCAATCTAATTACCAAATGAAATTATCATTACAGCAACCGTTAACAGAAACTCAGCGTGAAATCCTAACTGATGACGCGTTGCTTTTTTTAGAGCGCTTAGTGGATCGTTTTGCTGAACGTGTTCCATTGTTGCTAGAAGATAGAGAACGTCGTCAATGCTTGATAGATAAAGGGCAATTACCTGACTTCAACCCTGAAACAGAGTCTATTCGACAAGCAGAGTGGAAGATTCAGAATATTCCAGCAGATTTGCAAGACCGACGAGTTGAAATAACAGGCCCTGTCGATCGTAAAATGGTTATTAATGCACTTAACGCCAATGTGAAAGTGTTTATGGCTGACTTTGAGGATTCCTTCGCGCCGGCATGGAATGAAGTTATTGAAGGTCAGCGTAATCTGCGGGATGCGGTGAATGGTACGATTAGCTATACCAATCCCAACACTGGTAAGCATTATCAACTTGCTGATGATCCTGCAGTATTAATCTGCCGTGTGAGGGGATTACACCTTCCAGAAAAACATGTGCTGTGGAATGGAAAACCCATCCCTGGGGCGCTATTAGACTTTGCCTTATACTTTTTCCTGAATCAAAAAGCATTACTAGCCAAAGGCAGTGGTCCTTATTTCTACCTACCAAAACTACAGGCTTATCGTGAAGCCGCATGGTGGAGTGATGTGTTTAGCTACACCGAAGATGAGTTCGGTTTAATGCGCGGAACAATTAAAGCAACGGTACTTATTGAAACATTACCTGCCGTGTTTGAAATGGATGAAATCCTTTTTAGTTTGAAAGAACATATTGTTGGGCTTAATTGCGGTCGTTGGGATTATATCTTTAGCTACATTAAAACCCTTCGCCAGTATCCCGATCGTATTTTGCCTGATCGCCAAGTTGTAACCATGGAAAAACCGTTCCTTAATGCTTATTCACGTTTGCTGGTGAAAACCTGCCACCGTCGTGGCGCATTTGCGATGGGAGGCATGGCCGCTTTTATTCCATCTAAAGAAGCAGAGCGTCAAGCATGGGTGCTTAATAAAATTCAAACAGATAAAGCACTGGAAGCGAGTAATGGTCATGACGGTACATGGGTTGCACATCCAGGTTTGGCTGACACCGCTTGTGGAGTCTTTGATCAGGTACTGGGTGATCGTAAAAATCAATTAGATATTACCCGAGACGGCGATGCACCCATTACTGCTGATGAGTTATTAGCGCCGTGTGATGGTGAGCGTACAGAAGAGGGGATGCGTCATAACATTCGTGTTGCGGTGCAATATATTGAAGCTTGGATCTCCGGCAATGGCTGTGTACCTATCTATGGCTTAATGGAAGATGCAGCAACAGCTGAAATATCGCGAGCTTCAATATGGCAATGGATTAAACATGGTAAAGCATTATCAAACGGTAAAGTCGTAACTAAAGCTTTATTTGAGCAAATGCTAATAGAAGAAATGCGAGTTGTAGAAGCTGAGCTCGGTGATGAGCGCTTTAAGCAAGGGCGATTTGATGAAGCTGCAGCATTAATGGCAAAACTAACGACAAGTGAAGAGTTAGATAATTTCTTAACCCTTCATGGCTATGAATATTTGAATTAAACGCAGTCGCGTTTGAGTAAAACTGAGGATCCGCGGTAGTTGAGGGTAAGCAGTAATAGAACCACCTTAGAACGTAATATCAATTGACCATCATACCAACGGATTAATGCGGACAGAGACGAGGGATAACCATTATGACATTAACACGCCAACAGCAAATCGAAGCAATTGAAAAAGACTGGGCAGAAAACCCACGTTGGAAACATGTTAAACGTACCTACACTGCGGAAGAAGTCATTAACCTGCGCGGCTCATTTGCACCTGCAAATACGATTGCCCAGCGTGGCGCAGATAAATTATGGCAATTAGTGAATGGTGATGCCAAAAAAGGCTATGTAAATTGTCTTGGCGCTTTAACTGGCGGTCAGGCAGTACAACAAGCAAAAGCCGGGATTGAAGCGATTTATTTATCAGGTTGGCAGGTTGCGGCTGATAATAATACTGCGTCGACCATGTATCCTGATCAATCTCTCTATCCTGTCGATTCAGTACCTGCGGTTGTTAAACGTATCAATAATTCGTTCCGTCGCGCAGATCAAATTCAGTGGGCGAATGGTGGTAACCCTGAAGATGGCGTTGATTACTTTTTACCTATTGTTGCTGATGCAGAAGCCGGATTTGGTGGCGTATTAAATGCGTATGAATTAATGCGTAGCATGATTGAAGCAGGGGCGGCTGGTGTTCACTTTGAAGACCAATTAGCATCGGTAAAAAAATGTGGTCATATGGGCGGCAAGGTATTAGTACCGACACAAGAAGCGGTACAAAAGTTAGTTGCAGCTCGTCTTGCGGCTGACGTGGCGGGAACCACGACTTTAGTGATTGCTCGTACCGATGCCAATGCAGCAGATTTATTAACGTCCGATTGCGATCCGTATGATAAAGATTTCATTATTGGAGAGCGTAGCGCAGAAGGTTTTTATCGTGTTCGTGCAGGGATTGATCAGGCCATTGCTCGTGGCTTAGCGTATGCGCCTTACGCTGATTTAATTTGGTGTGAAACAGCAACACCATGCTTAGAAGAAGCACGTAAGTTTGCAGAAGCCATTCATGAACAATACCCAGATCAACTCCTGGCTTATAACTGTTCACCTTCTTTTAACTGGGAGAAAAACCTTGATGCTGAAACCATTGCTAAATTCCAGCAAGAACTTTCCGACATGGGCTATAAATACCAGTTCATTACATTAGCGGGTATTCATAATATGTGGTTCAACATGTTTGAATTAGCCCATGCTTATGCGCAAGGTGAAGGTATGCGCCATTACGTTGAAAAAGTTCAGCGCCCTGAATTTGAAGCAGCCGATAAAGGTTATACCTTTGTTGCTCACCAGCAAGAAGTGGGAACAGGGTACTTTGATACCATGACCAATACGATTCAAGGGGGGAATTCTTCAGTGACCGCATTGACGGGGTCTACAGAAGAAGAGCAATTTAAGTAAACCTAAAAACAGTTTTAAGATAACGTGTTTATAGTAGTGACTATCCTAGCAGTGTTGTTATCAACAGTACTCATGTATTAAGCCGCATATAATACCAGTACTTGTTAATTACGTTATCATCGGGGAGCAGTGATGCTCCCCTTTTTTATTAATCAAGAATATCAAGGGTATCTAAATCAGGCTCAATAGGATCGACTTCTTCTTGCATTTCTAGCAGTGAAATTGCAATTGATACAAAATCACTATCTGTAATAATACCCACTAATTTTTTATTTTTTAGTACGGGTAAGCAACCTATTTTATGCTTTTGCATATAAAGTGCTGCTTCTTTTAATCCTGCACGATAATCCACACTCATTATTTTTGTTTTCATGCCTTGTTCAATTAAAACATCAAGTGGGGAAGACAGTGGATTTTCAATAATTGATTTTAGATTGGAATCTTGGGCTGACAAAATATCGCGCTGGCTTACTAACCCGATAAGTTCATTGTTGTGGTTGGTGATCGGTATATGGCGAATAGATAAAGTATCCATCATTTCTTTCGCATCAAGCAACGTATCATTACGTGACAAAGTACGCGGTTGGGGTGTCATCATATCGGCAACGGTAAACATATAAACCTCCATGCAATACTGCAAAAAATCGCGAACGGTGGTTCTATTCGCTGATCTTTTTTCAATATATCGGAATACGTTGTTTGCACGCATGATGAATATCAAATATTTCAATATAATATTTGTGGTCTTTATTCCTTGGTGGGATGAGTGTTTGATATCAGACGATATGAAAGAAATTCTCATATTACGAGATCTAAATTACAGTTGGGTTTCGCATCTTAAGGGAAGTTAAGTATATAATGCCCGCTTGCTGTGATTTAGGGCGTAATACAATGCAAGTTTCAGATTTTGATTTTGACTTACCAGATGAGCTGATTGCTCGTTATCCTCAACCTGAACGTACCGCGAGTCGTTTATTACAAATGACGGGCAATACGGGTGAATTGGCACATAAAGGTTTTAAAGATGTGCTAGATCTTGTACAAGCTGGTGATTTACTTGTATTTAATAATACTCGTGTGATCCCTGCGCGTATGTTTGGACATAAAGCTTCAGGTGGTAAAATTGAAGTTTTAGTTGAGCGTATGCTTGATGACAAATCTATTTTAGCGCATGTTCGTGCCTCTAAGCCGCCGAAACCAGGTAATGAATTATTATTGGGTGAAAATGGTGAGTTTTCAGCTGAAATGGTTGCCCGTCATGATGCATTGTTTGAAATTCGTTTTAATAGCGATAAAACAGTGCTGGAGATCTTAGATGCAGTGGGTCATATGCCGTTGCCTCCTTATATTGATCGCCCAGATGAAGATGCTGATAAAGAGCGCTACCAAACAGTATATAATGCCAAGCCTGGTGCGGTAGCTGCACCAACAGCAGGCTTACACTTTGACGATAAGCTAATGGCGGATCTAAAAGCAAAAGGTGTTAATTTTGCTTTTGTCACTCTGCATGTCGGTGCTGGTACGTTCCAGCCTGTGCGTGTTGATGATATCAATGATCACCATATGCATTCTGAATATGTGGAAGTTCCTGAAGAGGTTGTTACTGCTGTTAACGAGACGCGTGCAAATGGCGGACGAATTATTGCTGTGGGGACAACATCTGTACGTTCATTAGAAAGTGCCGCACAAGATGCCCTAAAAAATGGTACTGAATTTAAGCCATTTTTTGGTGATACTGAGATCTTTATTTACCCGGGTTATCAGTTCCAACTCGTGGATGTGTTGATTACTAATTTCCACTTACCAGAATCAACATTAATTATGTTAGTTAGTGCTTTTGCGGGTTATGAAAACACCATGAATGCCTATCATGAAGCAGTAGCAAATAAATACCGCTTCTTTAGTTATGGCGATTCAATGTTTATCACTCGTAAAGATGTATAAGGCTTAATAGGTATACATTTTTACCAAGAAAAGGTTGAGGCTGCTTTTTGTTACAATTGCAGCCTTTGTTGTGTCTGTAGCATAGTATAAATTCTATGATATTAAGCCAGCCACAACGTTACGTTCTTCCGCTACGCTTTAGGTTGTCATTGCCAATATGGTTTGATGAGTTAAGGTGCAGTCGGCAATCATATATCTATATATTGTGATTGTTTTTTGTGGCTGATCAGGCGTTTGCCTGTGGGGCTAGGTCCTGTAATGGGAAATACGTCAGATTGTTTCTCTGGCTTTTGGAGGTTTTGTGAAATTTGAATTAGATAAAACGCAAGGTCGTGCTCGTCGCGGTCGTTTGCAGTTTGAACGTGGTACGGTAGAAACACCTGCGTTTATGCCGGTAGGTACTTACGGTACTGTTAAAGGCATGACACCTGAAGAAGTTAAAGATACGGGTGCTCAAATCTTACTGGGTAACACGTTCCACCTATGGTTACGTCCTGGTCAAGAAGTGATGAAGTTACATGGTGATTTACATGACTTTATGCAATGGCAAGGTCCGATCCTTACCGATTCAGGCGGTTTCCAAGTATTTAGCCTTGGCTCTTTACGTAAAATCACTGAAGAGGGGGTTCACTTCCGTAACCCTGTTAATGGTGACAAGATTTTCATGGACGCTGAAAAGTCGATGGAAATTCAAAAAGATCTTGGTTCTGATATCGTAATGATTTTTGACGAGTGTACGCCATATCCAGCGACACACGACGAAGCGAAAAAGTCGATGGAAATGTCACTACGTTGGGCACAGCGCAGCCGTAATCATTTTGATAAGCAAGAAAATCCAAATGCACTGTTTGGTATTGTTCAAGGTGGTGTATACGAAGATCTTCGTGATGTTTCTGTTGAAGGTCTAACCAAAATTGGTTTTGACGGTTATGCAGTAGGCGGTTTAGCGGTCGGTGAGCCTAAAGAAGACATGCACCGTATTCTTGAGCACACGTGTCCACAACTGCCAGAAGATAAGCCTCGCTACCTTATGGGTGTAGGTAAACCTGAAGATTTAGTGGAAGGTGTTCGTCGCGGTATTGATATGTTCGATTGCGTAATGCCAACACGTAATGCCCGTAATGGTCACCTATTTGTGACTGGTGGTGTGATCAAGATCCGTAATGCGAAACATAAAACAGACACAACGCCTTTAGATCCGCATTGTGACTGTTACACTTGTAAAAATTACTCTAAAGCGTATTTGTACCATCTAGATAAATGTAATGAAATCTTAGGTGCACGCTTAAATACAATTCATAATTTACGTTACTACCAACGCCTAATGGCAAGTATTCGTAAATCAATTGAAGAAGATCGTTTCGATGCGTTTGTAGAAGAGTTCTACGCGCGTCGCGACCGTGAAGTTCCACCATTACAAAATGTTTAAAACGAGGACGTTATAAATGAGTTTCTTTATCTCACAAGCACACGCAGCAGCAGAAGGTGCCCCTCAGGGCGGAAGCATGCAGCTATTTATTATGCTTGGTTTATTTGCTGTTATTTTTTACTTCATGATTTATCGTCCACAAGCTAAGCGTGTGAAAGAGCACAAAGCGCTAATGAGCTCGATGGGCAAAGGTGATGAAGTAATGACGAACGGTGGTCTACTAGGCCGTATTACTAAAGTTTCTGCTGAAAGTGATTACATTGTTCTAGCACTTAACGACAATACGGAAGTAACAATTAAAAAAGATTTCATTACGGCTGTTTTACCAAAAGGCACAATGAAGTCGCTTTAATATAAAAACATTCGCTTTGAAGGATCATAGCAGTGCTTAACCGATACCCCCTGTGGAAGAACCTGATGGTGTTGTTTGCGCTTATCATTGGTTTGCTTTATGCACTTCCTAACGTATACGGTGAAGATCCAGCGATTCAAATTACCGGGGCGCGTGGCGCCTCGGTTAATATGAGTGCTTTGGATACTGTCATCGAAGATTTAAAAAAGAACAATATCCCATACAAGTCAGCTGTTTTTGAAAAAGGTTCAGTGCTTGTCCGCTTTAATGATACTGATACCCAAATCAGTGCTCGCGATATCTTAAATAGTGAGTTAGGTAATGATTATGTTGTTGCACTAAACCTTGCAGCTTCCACTCCTTCTTGGCTTGAATCTATTGGTGCATCACCAATGAAATTGGGTCTCGATTTACGTGGTGGTGTTCATTTCTTAATGGAAGTGGATATGGATGCGGCTATGGATAAACTTCTTGGTCAACAAGAAGAAACATTCCGCACTGAGCTTCGTGAAGAAAAAATTCGTTACCGTGCAATCAGTAAAACAAAAGACAGTGTTCAAGTTCGTCTTCGTGATGAAGCGCAATTGGAACAAGCTGAACTCGCGTTAGAAAAATTGCATCCTGATATGCTGTTCACAACCAGTAAAATCAATGGTCGTTATGTATTAACGGCGAAGTTTACTGAAGAACGTTTACAGGAAATCCGTAATTATGCTGTCGATCAAAACATCACCATTTTACGTAATCGTGTAAATGAACTCGGTGTTGCTGAGCCATTAGTACAGCGCCAAGGCGCAAATCGTATAGTGGTAGAGCTACCGGGGGTTCAAGATACGGCTCGTGCAAAAGAAATTTTAGGTGCGACAGCAACGCTTGAATTCCGTGAAGTTGATAATAATGCTGATTTAGCTGCGGCTGCGGCTGGACGAGTACCGGCTGGCAGTGAAGTAAAAATGACCCGTGATGGCCGCCCTGCGGTACTAAAAAAACGTGTCATTCTTGCGGGCTCTCATATTACGGATTCAAGTTCGAGTGCGGATGAATATGGTCGTCCACAAGTTAACATCTCGCTAGATACCGAAGGTGGTAGCAAGATGACAGCTTTCTCGAAAAATAATATCGGTAAGTTGATGGCAACGGTTTTCACTGAATATAAAGACAGTGGTAAGCGAACGCCTGAAGGGAAAGTTATCCTGACTAAACACGAAGAAGTTATAAACCAAGCAACGATTCAATCTGCACTTGGCCGAAGCTTCCGTATTACAGGTATCGACTCTCAAGCTGAAGCACACAACTTATCATTATTATTACGGGCTGGTGCATTGATTGCGCCAATATCGATAGTTGAAGAGCGTACGATTGGTCCATCAATGGGTCAGCAAAACATCGATATGGGTGTACAAGCATGTATCTGGGGTATGGTTGCGGTAATGCTATTTACGCTGCTTTACTACCGTGGGTTTGGCATGATTGCTAACTTAGCATTGATAATGAACTTAGTGCTTATTATCGGCATTATGTCGATGATCCCGGGGGCTACCATGACCTTACCAGGTATTGCTGGTATCGTACTGACTGTCGGTATGGCGGTTGATGCCAACGTGCTTATTTTTGAACGTATTCGAGAAGAGCTTCGTGAAGGACGTAGTCCACAACAAGCAATTCAACAAGGCTATGGAAATGCGTTTAGCACGATTGCAGATGCAAACATCACAACCTTAATTACAGCAATTATTTTGTTTGCTGTGGGTACGGGCGCAATTAAAGGTTTTGCCGTGACATTATCGATTGGTATTTTAACGTCGATGTTCACCGCAATTATTGGTACACGTGCTGTTGTTAACTTGATCTATGGCGGTAAACGCGTAGATAAGTTGTCGATTTAAGGAGTCGCAGAGATGAGAGAGTTATTGAATGCGAACAAAGTCGTCGACTTTATGCGTTGGTCAAAGTTTGCCTTTATCTTTTCATTGATAATGATCATGGGATCGATTGCCACTATCTCGACCAAAGGTCTAAATTGGGGCTTAGATTTTACTGGCGGAACGCTGATCGAAGTTAGCTTCAAAGAGCCTGCTAATTTACCCTTAATACGTGAATCATTAGAGAAAGCGGGTTTTGGTGATGCCGTTGTGCAAAACTTCGGTACTGCGCGTGATGTGATGGTGCGTTTGCAGCCTCGAGAAGGTGTTAAAGGCGAAGTACTTGGTAACCAAATCCTTGATGCACTAAAAGACGGTACTGCACAGTCGGTTGAAATGCGCCGTATTGAGTTTGTCGGTCCTAATGTTGGTGATGAACTAGCAGAAGCCGGCGGCATGGCTATTTTAATCGCTTTGTTGTGTATCTTACTTTACGTATCACTGCGTTTTGAGTGGCGTTTAGCGGCAGGTGCTGTGTTGTCTTTAGCACACGATATCATCATTACTGTTGGTATTTTCTCTGTGCTACAAGTAGAGGTTGATCTAACGATTGTTGCGGCATTACTAACAGTAGTTGGTTATTCACTTAACGATACTATTGTTGTATTTGACCGTATTCGTGAAAACTTCCGCAAAATGCGTAAAGGAAGTCCTGCTGAAATAATGAATTGTTCAATTTCGCAAACATTAAGCCGTACCTTAATTACATCCGGTACAACCTTGTTTGTTGTCATTGCGCTATTTGCTCAAGGCGGATCAATGATCCATGGATTTGCATTAGCACTTCTGATTGGTATCACGATTGGTACTTATTCTTCTATTTACGTCGCGTCAGCATTAGCGCTTAAATTGGGTATTACCCGTGAGCATTTAATGCCAACGCCAGTAGAAAAAGAAGGTGAAGAGCTTGATGCAATACCATAATCAGTTGGTATAAGTTATGAATGAGAAAGGACCGCTTGCGGTCCTTTTTTTATATTTTTATTCTAGCTGCTCAGGATAGACAGTTTTAGAAAGTTGATGCAGTGATAATGTCTTTTTCATATCTACTTGGTATATAGTGCTTTACAGTGATTGCAATGCACGCTGCTTAATTATGACATTATTTAATTATCATATTGTTATAAAACAAAACGCCCTGCTGTATAACAGCAGGGCGTTTTTTAATCTTACTGGATAATCAGTGGATTATTTTGCTAATGCGTCACTACCGAATTCACGGATTTTTGCAAGCATTGGCTTAACTACACGTGCATTACCAGCAACAATGTTGCCAGATGTTAGGTAGTTAGTGTTACCAGTAAAGTCAGCACAGATAGCACCAGATTCGCGAGCGATTAGTTCGCCAGCAGCAAGTTCCCAAGGCTTTTGACCTAGCTTGAATACACCGTCAACACGACCAGCCGCTAAGTAGCAAAGATCCAATGCTGTACAGCCTGATTGACGCATGTCATCACAGTCTGCAAATAATGCATTTTGGATTTTTAGGTAGCTTTCTGCATGCTGTTTAGCGGCAAAAGGAAGACCTGTTGCTAAAACAGTTCCTGTTAGATCACGAGGTTGTGATGAACGGACACGCTGGCTGTTAAGCTGAGCGCCTGCACCGCGAGTCGCAGTGAATAATTCGTTACGTACAGGATCGTAAACAGCAGCAACTTCAGTGCGACCACGCATACGTAGTGCAACTGATACTGCAAAGTGAGGGTAACCGCGAACGAAGTTCATGGTGCCATCCACTGGGTCGATAATCCATTGACACTCTTTGTCACGTCCTTCTTTGTTACCAGACTCAGCTGCAATGATGCAGTGATCAGGGTAAGCCTTAAGGATTGTTTCGATGATGATAGCTTCAGCTTCATGATCGATATTGGTAACAACATCATTACCTTTATTAGCAACCTCAATAGATTGAGGCTTTTCTAGAGATTTAATGACATGGTCACCAGCCTTTCGCACAGCGCGAATGGCAATATTAAGCATCGGATGCATAGGATCTTCCCAACGGATGTTAAAGAACTAAAAAGCGGCGGCGAGTATAACAGAGCTAAAAAAAAAAGGAAGTGGTTATTTTTTCGACATTGTTCAGATTGTAGTGTGCGCTTTTGCGAGGTAATACGTATAAGTTACTAATAAATAGTGTTGATTATCGTTATCTGATTATTGAATAGCAGCAATAGATAATTACTGCTATCAAAAACACATGTTTTCACCACTTTTATTATGGCTGTGCTAAAATCTGTCAGCTTTAGTTAATTGTTGGAATGTTGCTTCATCATGTTAGATAAAATTCGCGTTGTTCTTGTTGGTACGTCACATCCAGGTAATATCGGTTCAGCTGCACGTGCAATGAAAGTTATGGGATTGACGAATTTGGTATTAGTTGATCCTGCCTGTGAAATTGACGGCCACACTATTGCATTGGCGGCAGGTGCTGCTGATGTTGTCGAAAACGCAAAAATTGTAAAAACATTAGATGAAGCGGTTGCAGATTGTGGTTTTGTTGTTGGGTCAAGTGCTCGCTCTCGTACCCTTGAATGGCCACAATTAGATCCACGAGAGAACGGCATCAAAGTGGTTGCTGAATCTAATCAGCATCCAGTCGCTATTCTTTTTGGCCGTGAGCGAACAGGGTTAACTAATGAAGAATTACAAAAGTGTCATTGCCATGTCTATATTCCAGCAAATCCTGAATATAGCTCATTAAATTTAGCAATGGCTGTACAAACAGTAAGTTATGAAGTCCGTATGGCTTATTTGGATTCTCAAAAGTATACGGGTAAAACGGAAGTTGAAGAATATCCTCGCGCTCAAGAACTTGAAATGTTTTATGAGCACCTCGAAAAAGTCACTCGTCAAACCCGCTTCATAAATAAAAACCATCCAGGTGTAGTGATGGCTAAATTACGCCGTTTATTCACCCGTGCTCGCCCAGAGCAGCAAGAGTTGAATATTTTACGCGGTATTTTATCGTCAGTAGAAAAGACGATAGAAACACTAGAAAAGACTGAAAAATAACCACTTAAACTTAATGGTTTAATAACCAACTAAAACAGTCAGGTAAATACTTGACCATTTTAGTTGGTTATGAGAAGCTTGCTTTAAATATTCAAGCAGGTAGCAGTGTTATGAAGTTGACTTCAAAGGGAAGATACGCGGTAACAGCAATGTTAGATGTTGCATTACACTCGCATAATGGACCGGTTCCATTAGCGGATATTTCAGAGCGCCAAGGAATATCGCTGTCTTACTTAGAACAATTATTTTCGCGTCTTCGCAAAGCAGGGTTAGTAACCAGTGTACGTGGTCCTGGCGGTGGTTACCGTTTAGGCGAAGAAGCATCTGATATTGCTGTCGGTATGGTTATCGCTGCAGTTGATGAATCAGTTGATGCAACCAAATGTCATGGAAAAGGGGACTGCCAAGGTGGTGCTCGTTGTTTAACTCATACGTTATGGCATGACCTAAGCGATCGCATTAGCGGCTTTTTAAATAACATCACTCTTGGTGAGTTGATGAAAGATAATGATGTACAAAGCATTTCTGATCGTCAGGATGAAATCCTACAAGGAAATAGCAAAGCATCTTTTGGACATAAAAAATCACACGACAGCGCCACAATAGGTGTCGATGTCCGCTCCTAGAGACCAGACGTTCGTGTTTTCGGAGAAGAAAATGAAACTGCCAATATATTTTGATTATTCCGCTACTTGCCCTGTAGATCCTCGCGTTGCCGAGAAAATGATGCAGTGCCTAACTATGGAAGGTAACTTCGGTAACCCAGCATCACGCTCTCACCGTTATGGTTGGCAGGCAGAAGAAGCAGTAGATACTGCTCGTGAACATATCGCTGATTTAGTAAATGCAGATCCTCGTGAGATCGTATTTACCTCTGGTGCAACGGAATCTGATAACTTAGCGATTAAAGGTGCGGCACACTTTTATAACAAAAAAGGTAAGCACATTATTACCTGTAAAACTGAACATAAAGCGGTTCTTGACCCATGTCGTCAGCTAGAGCGTGAAGGTTTTGAGGTAACGTACCTTGAGCCTGAATCTAACGGTTTGATTGATTTAGCTAAGCTACGCGATGCTATGCGTGAAGACACAGTTCTAGTTTCAATCATGCACGTGAACAATGAAATTGGTGTGGTTCAAGATATTGCAGCAATCGGTGAACTTTGCCGTGAAAACAAAACAGTTTTTCATGTCGATGCAGCACAGTCAGCAGGTAAATTACCGATTGATGTACAAGCAATGAAAGTTGATTTAATCTCTTTCTCAGCGCATAAAATTTACGGCCCTAAAGGTATTGGCGCACTATATGTTCGTCGTAAGCCTCGTATTCGCCTAGAAGCGCAAATGCATGGTGGTGGTCATGAGCGCGGCTTCCGTTCTGGTACATTACCAACGCATCAAATCGTAGGTATGGGTGAAGCATTCCGTATCGCGAAAGAGGAAATGGATCAAGATTATCAACACGCGGTTAAATTACGCGATCGTTTGTTAATGCGTTTAGAAGGCATTGAAGAAATGTCTATTAACGGTGACTTAGAGCAACGCGTACCCCAAAACTTAAACATTAGCTTTGCTTTTGTGGAAGGCGAATCACTGTTAATGGCATTAAAAGATCTTGCTGTATCATCAGGTTCAGCGTGTACCTCTGCAAGTTTAGAACCTTCTTATGTACTTCGTGCATTAGGTCTTAATGATGAACTAGCACATAGCTCTATTCGTTTCTCATTTGGTCGTTTTACGACGGAAGAAGAAATTGATTATGCAGCAGCCCAAATTAAAGGTGCCGTAGATAAACTACGCGAAATGTCACCACTTTGGGATATGCATAAAGAAGGTATTGATTTAAACACAGTTGAGTGGGCGCACCACTAATCTGCGGCTAGACTGTTTTCGAGGAAATTTATCATGGCATATAGTGAAAAAGTCATCGATCATTATGAAAATCCGCGTAACGTGGGTTCATTTGACAAAGATGATCAAAATGTAGGTAGCGGCATGGTGGGTGCACCAGCATGTGGCGATGTAATGAAACTTCAGATCAAAGTAACTGAAGAAGGCATTATCGAAGATGCAAAATTCAAAACCTACGGTTGTGGTTCTGCAATTGCTTCTAGCTCACTAATCACTGAGTGGGTTAAAGGCAAAACATTAGATGAAGCCGCATCAATCAAGAACTCTGCAATTGCTGAAGAACTTGAGTTACCGCCGGTTAAAGTTCACTGTTCAATTCTTGCAGAAGATGCAATTAAAGCGGCAGTTAGCGATTATAAAAAGAAACACGAGCAAAAATAACTTTCTGAGGTTTGTTGTATGGCCATTACTATCACTGAAGCGGCAGCAAGTCGCGTATCGACTTTTTTAGCCAATCGTGGCAAAGGCCTTGGTTTACGACTAGGTGTTCGCACTTCAGGATGTTCTGGAATGGCTTATATCCTTGAGTTTGTAGATGAACTCGATGAAGGGGATCAGGTCTTCGATGAAAAAGGCGTTAAAATTATCGTTGATGCAAAAAGTTTAGTTTACCTTGATGGAACTGAACTAGATTTTGCCAAAGAAGGCCTAAATGAAGGTTTTCAGTTTAACAACCCTAACGTGTCTAGCGAATGTGGTTGTGGCGAAAGCTTCAACGTATAAACGTTTTTAGTGTTTCAGTTGAACCTGACTGCTAATCGTCTTTGGCGAGTTAGTCGTCAGGTTTAATTTTTATTAATGGTCATAATATGAATCATTTCGAATTATTCGGGTTACCTTTTCAGTTTGAATTGGATAACAGCCTTCTTGCCAGTCAGTTTCGAGAATTACAGCGTCGCTTTCATCCTGATAATTATGCGACAGCGTCCGAACGTGATCGTCTGTTGTCAGTTCAAAAAGCTGCACAAATTAACGATGCATTTCAAACCTTAAAAAATCCGGTATCACGTGCCGAATACATGTTGGCTGAGCGTGATGAAGATATTCGTGGTGAACAAAAAACCTTGCAAGATATGGCTTTTTTAATGCAGCAAATGGAACTGCGCGAAGCATTAGAAGCGATTCCTGATTCATCCGATCCTGAAAGTGCGTTATTTGATTTTGAGCAGCAAGCTTCTGCGATGTATAAAGAACAATTGGCGCAACTTGCTGAGTTATTGAATAATGAACAATGGCTCGAAGCGGCTGATGGCGTACGAAAATTAAAGTTTATTGTAAAATTGCGTGATGAAGTTGAGCGCCTTGAAGAGTCGCTATTCGATTAATCATCCACATGCGTTATTTAGATAGGAATGACAATGGCACTGTTACAGATTGCTGAACCGGGTCAAAGTGCTGCACCGCATCAACACAAGTTGGCGGTGGGTATAGATCTAGGTACAACTAATTCACTTGTTGCTGCAGTACGCAGTGGCGTTGCAGAAACATTAAATGATGCAGAGGGACGTGCGATTTTACCTTCTGTTGTTCATTTCGGTGACAATGAAGTCCTAACCGGTGATGCAGCCCGCGCTTTCGCTCAACAAGATCCAACCAATACTATTTTATCAGTTAAACGTCTAATGGGACGTTCACTGGCTGATATTGAGCAACGTTACCCGCAATTACCATACCAATTTGAAGTATCGGATAATGGATTACCTCAGCTTATTACGCGTAGTGGCAATGTAAACCCTGTTCAGGTATCTGCTGAAATTCTTAAATCATTAAGTCAACGTGCGGTTGATACGCTGGGTGGTGATCTTGAAGGTGTGGTGATTACGGTCCCTGCTTATTTTGATGATGCGCAACGTGCAGGTACAAAAGATGCAGCGAAATTAGCTAACCTTAATGTGCTTCGTTTACTTAATGAACCAACAGCTGCCGCGATTGCCTATGGCTTAGATTCAGGTCAAGAAGGTGTGATTGCCGTCTACGATTTAGGTGGTGGTACGTTTGATATTTCTATTTTACGTCTTTCTAAAGGTGTATTTGAGGTATTAGCGACGGGCGGTGATTCGGCATTAGGTGGTGATGACTTTGATCACTTGTTAGCAACGTGGATCTTAGAACAAGCGGGTTATACTGAGGTACTTACAGCGCAGCAACGTCGTGCGCTACAAGACACGGCACAAGCGGCAAAAGTGGCGTTGACTGATGCTGATAGCGTTGATCTTGATGTCTTAGGTTGGCAAGGTCAGATTAGCCGTGAGCAGTTCGATACACTTATTCAACCATTAGTGAAAAAAACACTGATGGCGTGTCGCCGTGCATTAAAAGATGCTGATATAACCACTGATGAAGTCATTGAAACAGTGATGGTTGGTGGTTCAACACGCGTACCATTGGTTCGGGATATGGTCGGCAACTACTTCGGTAAAACACCGTTAACCTCTATCGATCCTGATGAAGTTGTTGCGATTGGTGCTGCTATTCAAGCTGACATTTTGGTGGGCAATAAGCCTGATTCTGATATGTTATTGCTTGATGTGATCCCACTGTCACTAGGTATTGAAACGATGGGAGGCATGATTGAGAAAATTATTCCTCGTAATACGACGATTCCTGTTGCTCGTGCACAAGAGTTTACCACGTTTAAAGATGGTCAAACGGCAATGTCCGTTCACGTTGTACAAGGTGAGCGTGAAATGGTCAGTGATTGTCGTTCACTAGCACGATTTACCCTACGTGGTATTCCTGCGATGGCTGCGGGTGCTGCTCATATTCGTGTCACTTACCAAGTTGATGCTGATGGTTTATTGTCAGTAACAGCAATGGAAAAGAGTAGTGGCGTACAGTCTTCTATCCAAGTTAAACCATCGTATGGCTTATCTGAAGATGAAATTGCGACTATGCTTCGTGATTCAATGACCTATGCACAAGATGATAAAGATGCACGTGCATTGGCAGAACAGCAAGTGGAAGCAGATCGTGTTTTAGAAGGGTTAATCGCAGCACTTGCCGCTGATGGTGATACCTTATTGAGCACACAAGAGCGTGCCGAATTAGAAACAGTAATGATGGAACTAGTTCAATTGCGTCAGGGATCAGATTCTCGCGCTATTGAAGCTGGAATTAAGAAAACAGATAAAGCGAGCCAAGAATTTGCTTCTCGTCGAATGGATAAGTCTATTCGTCAAGCATTGGCTGGCCAATCTATTGATGAGGTTTAAGCATGCCTAAGATTGTTGTACTTCCCCACGAAGAGCTATGCCCTGAAGGTGCAGTATTAGAAGCAGAGTCAGGTGAGACAGTGCTTGATGTTGCACTACGTAATGGTATTGGAATTGAACATGCGTGTGAAAAGTCTTGTGCATGTACTACGTGTCACGTTGTGATTCGTGAAGGTTTTGATTCATTAAATGAAAGTGATGAACTAGAAGATGACATGCTTGATAAAGCATGGGGGCTAGAGCCTGAATCACGTCTAGGTTGTCAGGCTCGAGTCGCTGATGAAGATTTAGTGGTTGAAATTCCACGCTATACGCTAAATCTTGCCTCTGAGGCTGCGCACTAATTATAAAAAAAGGTTACCATTAGGTAGCCTTTTTTTTCATCTCAGCGTTGTTATTATTATATCTGTCAATATATAAGAGGGTATTTCGATGAGCTTGAAATGGATTGATTCGCTCGATATTGCTATTGAGCTTTGTGAACAGCACCCTGATGTTGATCCCAAAACAATTCGCTTTACTGATCTTAGTGAATGGGTGCAAGCATTGGATGATTTTGATGATGATCCTAACCACTGCAGTGAAAGAGTGTTAGAAGCCATTCAAATGTGTTGGATTGAAGAAGCAGACGAATAAACGGTTGTAATAGAGTAAGCATCTAATTGATTGTCGAAACAATTGAATTAGGTGCTTTTTTTGTTTTTATTCGTAGATAAATATTTTAAATCTAATTGCAATCAGCGGACTTTACCCCCATAACTATTTATCTATAACGCATGTATTTGTTTAACACTGCGCAGTTGCTACATTCAAGGAGTTTTTAATGTCGACTATCATGGCTGTTTCTCTCACCCAACAAGCAGCGAATGCACAATGGGGTGCCAATGCCTTACTTAGCTTTAGTGCTGAAGGTGCTGTTATTCATTTAATGGAAAATGAGCAACTTGCTAATATCCAACGCGCAGCCCGTCGTTTAGATACCCAGGGTATCAAACAGGTAGAACTTTCAGGTGAAGGCTGGGATTTAGATCGAACGTGGGCATTTATCCAAGGACATCGTACATCTAAGCCTGGTAACAGTGTGGTTTGGTCGGCGTTAAATGAGACAGATGAAGCGGAATTACAAGCACGAATCAAAGCGACTGAGTGGGTACGTGAAATTATTAACCAGCCAGCAGATGTAGTGCGCCCGTCACAGTTAGCGACACGTGCTGGTGAATTTATTAAATCGTTAGCACCAGAACATGTAACTTATAAGATCATCAAAGGCAATGATTTATTGGATGAAGGTTGGAACGGTATCCATGCTGTAGGTCGTGGCTCTGAGCATCGTCCAGCCATGCTTCGCCTAGATTATAATCCAACAGGTGATGCTAATGCGCCAGTGTTTGCATGTTTAGTTGGTAAAGGGATCACATTTGATTCCGGTGGCTACAGTATAAAACCCTCAGCGGGTATGACGGCGATGAAAGCCGATATGGGTGGGGCAGCATTAGCGACCGGTGGTTTAGCATTAGCGATGGCACGAGGTTTAAACAAGCGTATTAAGCTGGTGCTATGTTGTGCTGAAAATATGATCTCAGGTCGTGCATTAAAACTTGGCGATATCATTAAATATAAAAACGGTACGACAGTCGAGATTTTAAACACGGATGCCGAAGGACGTTTAGTCTTGGCTGATGGTTTAATTTACGCGAACAGTCAAAACCCTGAATTAGTGATTGATTGTGCAACATTAACAGGTGCAGCCAAAATGGCGCTTGGTAATGATTACCATGCGTTACTAAGCTTTGATGCGGAATTGTCTCATACTGCATTAACAGCAGCGGCAGAAGAAAATGAAGGTATGTGGCCGTTACCACTTGCCGATCTTCACCGTAACATGTTGCCATCAAATTATGCCGATCTTGCCAATATCTCAAGTGGTGATTTTATGCCTGGGGCAAGTACTGCAGCAGCATTCCTTTCTTACTTCGTTGATGATTATAAAAAAGGCTGGATGCACATTGATGCCAGCGGTACCTTCCGTAAAAGTGCTAATGATCAGTGGTCAGCTGGTGCAACAGGTATGGGTGTAAGAACACTTGCAAACATCCTAACTAAATAAGTTCCGTTTCAAAATTAAAAGCCTTCTTACGATAAGAAGGCTTTTTGCATTATCAGAATAAGAAAGGAAGACTTCATTATGCTCAATGTTTATTTATCAACTGAAGAGTCCAACGGTCCTTGGGGATTAAATTCGCTACTAAGCTATCAATCAGATAGCGCGACGGTTCATTATCGCAGTGATTTTCCATTACGTCGTATTCAGCAGGCTGGTCGTCAAATTCAATCACAAGGTGCACAAGCTGTACGTTTAGTGGGTGACGGTTGGAATTATGAGCGTCAATGGGCGTTTTACTGTGGTTTTGCAGCAACGATTACACCAGTAGAAATTCAATGGGCCTCCATTGATGAAGATGAATTAGAGCTGTTAAATGCTCGTCGTCATTGCTCTGACTGGCTACGTAAAACAGTTAACGCGACACCTGAAGAGATGTCACCTGAGAAGTTAGCCCATGAAGCAACTTGTTTTCTAAAAAAAATCGGTGGTGACAATATTCATGCACAACAAATTGTGGGCGATGAACTATTAGCTGATGGTTGGGTAGGAATATACAATGTTGGTCGCGGTAGTGTGCGACCACCTGTAATGCTTGAAGTGGATTACAATCCTACTGGCGATCCAGAAGCGCCAGTATCGGCTTGTTTAGTCGGTAAAGGGATCACCTTTGATTCTGGTGGCTACAGTTTAAAACCTAGCGCAGGCATGGTTGCGATGAAGTGCGATATGGGTGGGGCTGCAACGGTTACTGCGGCATTAGGTTATGCGATAGAGCAAGGGCTAGGTCAACGTGTGAAGTTGATCCTATGCTGTGCTGAAAACCTCGTATCAGGTAACGCTTATAAGCTTGGTGATGTGCTAAGTTATAAAAATGGTGTTACGGTGGAAATAGTTAACACTGATGCTGAAGGGCGCTTAGTGTTAGCTGATGGTTTAATTGCAGCTTCTGCGACAGGCGCACCACTGATTATTGATGCTGCGACGTTAACAGGCGCAGCAATGGTTGCAGTAGGTAGCGACTATAATGCAATTTTTGGTTTAGATAAGCCATTATTACAACAAGCACAGCAGTTATCCGAGCTAGTAAATGAGCCCGCATGGCCATTACCATTAGAAAAATGGCATCAGGAATATTGCCCGTCACCTTATGCTGACACCGCGAATAGCCGTGTACAAAAAGGTGGTGGTATGGGAGGCGCATCCAATGCCGCAGCGTTTTTGTCCCGCTTTGTTGACACTGAAAATAGTCGTTGGATCCATTTTGATTTAGCGGCATGTTTCCGTGATGGCGGAGATCCGCGTTGGGCTGCTGGCGCGACAGGGTTAGGTCTTGCTAATATTGCAGGTTTGTTGCTGTAACTTAAATTCATGAATTTGTTTTTGGCTCGCAGAAAGCAATAAGACTCAAAAGGAAAATATAATAATGACAATCGAAAGAACTTTCTCAATTGTAAAACCAGATGCGGTTAAACGTAATTTGATTGGTGCAATCTATCAGCGTTTTGAAAATGCAGGTTTGAATATTGTTGCGGCTAAAATGTTGCATTTAGACAGTGCGAAAGCGCAAGGTTTTTATGCAGAGCATGAAGGTAAACCTTTCTTTGATGATTTAGTGGCATTTATGACATCAGGTCCTGTCATGGTTCAAGTACTTGAAGGTGAAAATGCGATTACACGTTACCGTGAGTTGATGGGTAAAACTAACCCTGAAGAAGCGGCTTGTGGCACTATCCGTAGTGACTTTGCATTAAGTATGCGTCATAACTCAGTACATGGTTCAGATAGTCCTGAATCTGCTGCGCGTGAAATTGCATACTTCTTTGCTGAAGATGAAATTTGCCCACGAGGTGAATAAAGGTTTTAATTTTATGAGTATTCAGTGAGTGGTATTAATGCGAAGCACTGAAAAAATAGATTAATCATATTATTAACGGGAAGTATTGACTTCCCGTTGTTGTATCTAGCGTTTTGAAATTGGCAACACTAAAATAACCATAGAGTCTAGGTGTGGAAACCATGCCATAAAGTCTGTACAATTTCGCGCCTTAAACCCGAGATAACTAAGCCATCGATAGAGCTTGGTTATTAAGGCGCAGCAATAGTCATTTTTAGTGAGGCACCAACCGATGACAACTGTCAAAATCAATCTGCTGGATTTCGATCGCAAAGGTCTGCGTAAATACTTTGCCGAAGAACTTAATGAGAAGCCATTCCGTGCAGATCAGATCATGAAATGGATTTATCATTTCGGTTGTGATGACTTCGATCAAATGACCAATATTAATAAAAAATTACGTGAAAAATTAAAGCGTGTCGCTGAAATTCGTGCGCCGCATGTATCTGAAGCTCAGTACTCAACGGATGGTACGATTAAATGGGCGATGCGTGTTGGCGATCAAGATGTTGAAACCGTTTATATTCCTGATGAAGATCGCGCGACTTTATGTGTTTCTTCACAAGTTGGCTGTGCATTAGAATGTAAGTTCTGTTCAACAGCACAACAAGGCTTCAACCGTAACTTACGTGTATCAGAAATTATTGGTCAGGTATGGCGTGCTGCAAAAGAAGTCGGTATTCAAAAAGACACCGGTCGTCGTCCAATCACCAACATCGTAATGATGGGAATGGGTGAGCCATTATTGAACATGAAAAACCTGATCCCTGCATTAGAAATCATGCTTGATGATTTAGGTTTTGGTTTATCTAAGCGTCGCGTTACAGTTTCAACCTCGGGTGTTGTATCAGGCCTTGAGCAAATGATTGATACAATTGATGTTGCTTTAGCTATTTCATTGCATGCACCAACGGATGAGCTGCGCTCTCAAATCATGCCAATCAATGATCGTTGGAATATTGAAACATTTTTAGATGTTGTTCGTCGTTATGTGAATTCAACGAATGCGAACCGTGGTCGAGTAACGGTAGAATACGTATTGTTAGATCATGTTAATGATGACATGGAGCATGCTCGTCAATTAGCGAAAGTATTAAAAGATACGCCAGCAAAAATTAACTTAATTCCGTTTAACCCGTACCCTGGCTCACCATATAAAAAGCCAAGTAATTCTCGTATTGATCGTTTTATGAAAACACTGATGGAATACGATTTCACAGTAACGGTTCGTAAGACTCGTGGTGATGATATTGATGCGGCTTGTGGTCAGTTAGTCGGGGATGTTATTGACCGTACTAAGCGTACCCAAGCAAAATTGAATACGGGTGAACAAATTGCAGTAAAAGCGGTCTAAAATCAGGCTACTATAAATAACTGCGCAATTTCACATGGATGTTGAGGTGAGCGAAAATGGTACGATGGAGCGTGTATCCACTGTTGTCATGCCTATTATTTACAGGCTGTGCCACAGTTGATGTGGTCGATAATGGTAAAGAATTTGATGCCAAAGCAGCCTCAGAAGCGAGATTGAACCTAGGGCTAAATTATTTAAAAGATGGTCAGTGGGAGCGTGCACGAGAAAATTTGGAAATAGCATTAAGGTATGATCCTAATTACTACCGTGCACAAATTTCAATGGCTTATTATTATCAAAAAGTTGGTGAAAAAGACGCTGCAGAGAAAATGTACCGAAAAGCATTAAAACATTCGCCTAAAAATGGCGATGTTTTGAATAACTATGGTGTATTCTTGTGTAGTGAAGGACGCTATGATGAAGCCATTGCCGCTTTTGTTAAAGCGATTGAACAACCTTATTATTATCTGATTTCGGCAAGTTATGAAAATGCAGGCTTATGTAGTCGTAAACAAGGTAATTTAGAAGCAGCGACGGGTTATTTTGAAAATGCGCTTTCCCATGACCCGTACCGACCGAGATCTATGTTGCAACTGGCGCAAGTTGAAATTGAATCTAACAATTTTAAAGATGCTCGCGTACAGTTATTCAAATTTAATAAGAGATATGGGTACACAGCAGACAGTTTGTGGTTGCTCATTCAGTTGGAAAGACAAGCTGGACGTTTAACGCAGTCAAAAAAATACGCTATTTTGCTGAAAGAGAAATACCCAGATTCTCTGCAATATCAGAATTATTTGGCCAATGAATACTGAAAATAATGAAGAACAAAAAATAACAGAAGGAACACAGCTTCCAGGTGACGTACTCCGTCAAGCTAGAGAGCAACTAGGCTATTCACAAAAGGATATTGCGAACCGTTTGAGGTTGCGACTTTCTGTTATTGATAACATAGAAAATAATCGATTTGACCAAGCCCAATTAGCCACGTTTACACGTGGCTATGTGCGTTCATATGCAAAATATGTCGGTTTGGAAGAAGAAGCTGTATTAGCCTTGCTTGACAAATGTGGACACACCAAGCCAAAAGCGCAAGAAATGCAAAGCTTTTCACGTCGAACGAAACGTGAAGCACATGATAGTCGCATTATGGGATTAACATGGATTCTTGCTGCTGTTTTTGTTGGTGTAACCGCTGTTTGGTGGTGGCAAAATATTCATTTAGAACAAGCGCCAGTTGCTACAACAACTACAGCAGATCAAACCGCGGCTCATGAAAAGCAAGAGCAGGGTTCTGATGAAACGATAGTAACGACATTAAATGGTGATGATGCATCAATTAGTGCGACTCAACCAGCAACAGTCGATACCGATGTGGATCACTCAGCATCAACTAGTACAGAACAAAAAAACGCCGCATCGACAACATCTGCTGATGCTGTGACAGATTCATCTCCAACAACCGCATCGACGGCTGCAACGGGTACTACAGCGGAAGTGTCAACAACGCCTGCTGAGAATGCTGAAACAGCCGCAACATCAGTATCAACAGCCACTGATACAACTGCTAATGCTGAAACAATAGCGAATGTAACACCTGTCGTTGATGCAACTGCACCACAGTTACAGTTAAAGTTTTCAGCTGATTGTTGGATAGATGTGCGTGATGCAACGGGTAAACAATTAGAGTCTGGTATCAAGAAAGCTGGTCAAGTATTAGATTTAGAAGGTAAAGCACCATTTCGTGTTCGACTTGGTGCACCTGGTGCCGTTAAAATTAATATTAAAGGTCAACCTTTTGATTTAAGTCGTTACTCCGCGTCTAAGCCAGTAACACTTAAGCTACCGCAGTAATGTAGAGAAAGAGCAATGCATAACGAATCACCAATTATACGCCGTCAATCGAGCCGAATTTATGTCGGTAATGTTCCTATTGGCGATGGTGCACCTATCGCCGTTCAGTCGATGACCAATACTCGTACAACAGATATCGAAGCGACTGTTGCACAGATCAAGGCATTAGAAAAAGTTGGTGCTGATATTGTACGTGTCTCTGTACCAACGATGGATGCCGCGGAAGCTTTTAAATTGATCAAGCAACAAGTGAATATTCCGCTGGTTGCTGATATTCATTTTGATTACCGCATTGCACTTAAAGTGGCAGAATACGGTGTGGATTGTTTACGTATTAACCCTGGTAATATTGGTCGTGAAGATCGTATTCGCTCTGTGGTTGAATGTGCTCGTGATAAAAACATTCCTATCCGTATTGGCGTAAATGGAGGCTCTCTTGAAAAAGAGATCCAGCAAAAATACGGTGAACCGACACCTGAAGCTTTGGTCGAGTCAGCAATGCGTCATGTGGAAATATTAGACCGTTTGAACTTTGACCAATTTAAAGTCAGCGTAAAAGCGTCAGATGTTTTCCTTGCTGTTGAGTCATACCGTCAGCTTGCGAAGCAAATTATTCAACCCCTTCACCTTGGTATTACCGAAGCGGGTGGTGCTCGTGCTGGCTCGGTTAAATCAGCCGTAGGTTTAGGCATGCTTCTATCAGAAGGTATTGGTGATACGTTACGTATCTCGCTTGCAGCTGATCCTGTTGAAGAAATCAAAGTTGGTTTTGATATATTAAAATCATTACGCATTCGTTCTCGTGGCATCAACTTTATTGCTTGTCCAACATGTTCACGTCAAGAGTTCGATGTTATCGGTACGGTAAACGAGTTAGAACAACGTTTAGAAGATATCGTTGTTCCAATGGATGTTTCAGTGATTGGTTGTGTGGTTAATGGCCCTGGTGAAGCAGAAGCGTCTCACTTAGGCATTGCTGGCGGTAACCGTAAGAGTGCTTTTTATGAAGACGGTATTCGTCAAAAAGAGCGATTTGATAACGACAATGTGATTGATCAGCTTGAGAGTAAAATTCGAGCAAAGGCATCAATGTTAGATCAAAACAACCGCATTGATGTAAAACAACAAGATATATAATCAAAAAACCATGCTCATATCGGTGAGCATGGTTCACTATTTCAAAAAGAAATTATATATTCGATTCTAATACCCAGCGGTTAACGAGAATAAACGTGGCGAAACAAATTCAAGCAATTCGAGGCATGAACGATTGCCTTCCAACACAATCTCCACTTTGGCAGAAAGTCGAAGGTACAGTTAAACAAGTGATCAGTGCATACGGTTACAATGAAGTTCGTATGCCGATTGTTGAATCAACACATTTGTTTAAACGTGCTATCGGTGAAGTGACAGACGTTGTTGAAAAGGAAATGTACACTTTTGAAGACCGTAACGGTGATAGCTTAACGCTACGTCCTGAAGGGACTGCGGGATGTGTACGTGCTGGTATTCAAAATGGTTTACTATATAACCAAGAACAGCGTCTTTGGTACATTGGTCCCATGTTCCGTCATGAGCGCCCTCAAAAAGGCCGTTACCGTCAATTCCACCAAGTCGGTGTAGAAGTCTTTGGTCTTAATGGCCCTGATATTGACGCTGAATTGATCATGATGACATCACGTCTATGGCGTGAACTTGGTATTAATGAGCACGTACGTTTAGAGCTAAACTCAATTGGTTCACTAGAAGCGCGTGCAGAATACCGTAAAGCTTTAATCGCATTTTTAGAGCAACACTTAGATGTGCTTGATGAAGATGCAAAACGCCGTATGTATACCAATCCATTACGCGTTTTAGATACTAAGAATGCTGCAATTCAAGAAATTCTAGAAGATGCACCTAAACTTTCAGAGTACTTAGATCCAGAATCTAAAGAACACTTTGCGGGTTTATGTGAACTATTAGACGCTGCTGGCATCAAATATCAAGTAAATGAACGTCTTGTACGTGGTTTAGATTATTATAACCGTACTGTATTTGAGTGGATCACAGAGAGCCTTGGCTCACAAGGTACTGTTTGTGGTGGTGGTCGTTATGATGGTCTAGTTGAACAACTAGGCGGTAAAGCGACACCTTCAGTTGGTTTTGCTATGGGGCTTGAGCGTCTAGTATTACTAATGGAAGCATTAGAAAAAGATGAGGTTCGTCGTTCTGTAGATGTATACATGGTTACAGCAGGTGAAGGCACATTAGCGGCGGGTATTAAGTTAGCTGAAAAACTCCGCACTGAAGTACCAGGTTTACGAGTGATGACTAACTTTGGTGGTGGCAACTTCAAGAAGCAATTTAAGCGTGCTGACAACGTAGGCGCGGCGGTTGCGTTAGTTCTTGGAGAAAATGAAATAGCTGAAAACTCCGTAGTAGTAAAAGACTTACACGGCGGTGAGCAGACGACCATGGCACAGGATGAGGTTGCCGCGAAGCTGGCAGCATTGATTTAAGAGAGGACAGGAAGTGAACGACTACGCCACAGAAGAACAACAGGTTGAAGCGATTAAATCGTGGTGGCAAGAAAACGGCAAAGCCGTTGTTCTATTTGCCGTGATTGGTTTAGGTGGTCTTTGGGGCTGGCGTTATTACCAGTCTGAAGTACATGTTGCAAAACACATTGCATCTGACACCTATACACAAGTTGTTTCTGCGCTTGATGCAAACAGTAAAGACGCAGTCGCTGAAGCAAAAACGTTTATTGATGCGAATAAAGATAGTCAATATGCGGTACTGACAGCACTACAGCTAGCGAAAGTTCAGGTAGATAATAAAGATCTGGACGGTGCGGTTGAGCAACTTCAGTGGGTGATTAATCACACTAAAGATGACGCTATTTTGCCATTGGCAACAACACGTTTAGCTCGTATTTATGCTGAGCAACAAAAATTTGATGAAGCATTAGCTGAACTTAAAAAAGTAACTGTGCCAAGCTGGAAGTCAAAAGTTGCTGAACTGCGTGGTGATATCCTATTACAAAAAGGTGATATCACTGGGGCACGTGAAGCATATGTAGAAGCTCAGCAAGAAGGTTCGTCACCTGCGCTGCAAATGAAACTTGATGATTTAGCGCAATAAGGCAGATGATGATGCAGAAGGTGTTTAAACGTGTTTTGGCCGTTGCTGTTGCAGTAAGCGTGCTATCGGGTTGTGCAAGTGAAGTTGATTCAATTCAAATGGCACCATTGCCAAAGGTTGATAATACTTTCACACCAAAAACAGATTGGAGCCGTAGCGTAGGTAACGGTGTTTCTGGTTATTATTCAAAACTCACTCCCGTTGTTGGGGTCGATAAAGTGTACGTTGCAGATCGTGATGGTTTGATCGAAGCACTGAATCCAGCAAATGGTAAAGTTGAATGGAAAACTGATCTAGAAAAAGACAGCAGCGCGTTGTTGACTGGTGGACTTGTTTTAGGTGATGGTAAACTGTTCGTTGGTACCGCCAATGCAAAAGTCATTGCACTTGATGCAGAGACGGGTAAAGAAGTATGGCGGACCACTGTCGCTGGTGAAGTTCTGTCAAAACCACTTGTTTCTGATGGCTTAGTTGTTGTTAATACCAGTTTGGGTGTGCTACAAGCACTGAATGCTGAAACGGGCGTTTCTAAATGGCAAGTTAGCAATGAAGTTCCAACCTTGACATTACGAGGTGATAGTTCACCTGTTGCCGTTTCTGGTGGTGTGTTTTGGGGTTTAGCGAATGGACGTATAGCTGGCGCATTAATGTCTGATGGACGTATGTTGTGGCAACAATTGATTGCGGCACCAAAAGGTTCAACAGAAATTGATCGTTTAGTTGACGTTGATGCGTCACCAGTTATTGATGGCGATCGTTTATATGCTGTTGGTTATAATGGCACATTAGTATCTATCGATCTTCGTTCTGGTCAGATCGCATGGAAACGTAACTATTCGTCAGCAACTGACTTTGTTATTGATGGTAGTGAGCTATTCTTAGTAACAGCGAAAGATCATATTGTTGCTGTTGATGCGCGTAGTGGTACAGAACTATGGCAGAACACTGATTTACAATATCGCCAGCTAAGTGCGCCTGCTGTGATTGATGGTTATTTAGTTGTGGGTGATGCTGAAGGTTACTTACACTGGCTTGATACCCAAAGTGGCGAGTTTGTTTCTCAAGAATCAGTCGACGGTAGTGGTATTGCTGTACCGCCTGTTGCACTAGACGATAATGGCTTTATTGTTGTAACCCGAGATGGTGAAATCAACAAAATGCAAATACCGCAATAAAACGGTATAATGTCGCTAGATTAATTTGTCGGCTCCAGCTGCGATACGTAGTTGGAGCCGTTGTTGTTATATCCGTTGAATATATTATTGTCGGATGAAGGTTCTCGGAAATGTGAACTGGAGGCAAGAATGAACGGTAAAAATGTCAATAAGACTATGAAAAGTAAGAGGTAGTTATGATTCCTGTTGTTGCCCTAGTCGGGCGCCCGAACGTGGGTAAATCGACGCTATTTAATCGTCTTACTCGCACAAGGGATGCACTTGTTGCTGACTTTCCTGGCTTAACTAGGGATCGTAAATACGGTAGAGCAGAGCTAGAAGAGCATGAATTCATTGTTATCGATACCGGTGGTATTGATGGTACTGAGGAAGGCGTTGAAACAAAAATGGCTGAACAGTCATTAGCAGCGATCGAAGAAGCTGATGTTGTTCTGTTCCTAGTAGATGGTCGTGCTGGTTTAACTGCCGCAGACGAAGCAATTGCTAAGCACTTACGTAGCCGTCAAAAACCAACGTTCCTTGTGGTAAACAAGGTTGATGGTATTGATGCAGATAGTGCTTGTGCTGAATTCTGGCGTTTAGGCGTTGATGCAATGTACCAAATTGCAGCAACTCAAAACCGTGGTGTTACTGCATTGATGGAGCGCGCATTAGCACCGTTCTCTGACAAACTGAATGCAGAGCTTGCAGAAGAAGGTGAAGAGCAAGAACTTCAACTTGAAGATCTCACATCGGTTGAAGATATCGAGAAAGCAAACCTTTCTGAAGCGGATGCAGAAGCTGCTTATAAGCGTCTTCAAGAGCAGCCAATTAAGCTTGCAATTATTGGTCGTCCAAACGTAGGTAAATCAACACTAACAAACCGTATTTTAGGTGAAGAACGTGTTGTTGTTTACGATATGCCAGGAACAACGCGTGACTCTATTTACATTCCAATGGAACGTGATGGTCAAGAGTACGTATTGATCGATACTGCGGGTATCCGTCGTCGTAAGAACATGCACCAAGCGGTTGAGAAATTCTCAGTTATTCAAACGTTAAAAGCGGTTGAAGATGCTAACGTTGTATTGTTGATTATCGATGCTCGTGAAAACATTTCAGATCAAGATCTAAGCTTATTAGGTTTTGCGCTAAATGCAGGCCGTTCATTAGTGATTGCTGTGAACAAGTGGGATGGTTTAGATAACGAAGTGAAAGAGCGTGTTAAGTCTGAACTTGACCGTCGTTTAGGCTTCGTTGACTTTGCGCGTATTCACTTTATTTCAGCACTTCACGGTACCGGTGTTGGTCACTTATATGAGTCAGTGATTGAAGCATACCAGTCTGCAACTAAGCGTATTAGTACTTCGCTACTAACGCGTATTATGCAAATGGCACAAGATGATCACCAGCCACCAATGATCCGTGGTCGTCGTGTGAAGCTTAAGTATGCGCACGCCGGTGGTTATAACCCACCGATCATTGTCGTTCACGGTAACCAAGTTAATGATCTTCCGGGTTCATATAAGCGTTACCTAATGAACTACTACCGTAAGTCATTAGAAATGATGGGGACACCGATTCGCATTCAATTCCAGAATAGCGAAAACCCATTTGAGACTAAAAAGCAGAAGCTAACTGTTTCTCAAGAACGCCAACGTAAACGTCTAACGAATGTACTGCGCGATCGTAAGAAGTAATATTCTACGATAAATAAATACGAAAAAGCCCGATACGTGAACTCTTAGAGTTAAAAGCGTATCGGGCTTTTTGCTATTTATACTTTATCGAATTAATACATCAAAGAGTAAAGCTGACGGCGGTAAGAGGCTGCAATTGGATTGCCTTGACCTAATGCTGCAAGAATATCCATCATGGTTTTCTTTGCATTACCATCTGAGAAGTTCATGTCTTTACGTAAAATTGCAATCAATAACTCTAGCGCTTCTTCATTACGGTTTACTTGGCTGTATTGCACGGCGAGTTCATAACGTAATTCAACATTGTCAGGTTCGGACGCTAGTTTCTGTTCTAGTTGTTGGATCTCTGGCGAGTTACCCGCTTGCTTGTGTAATTCTAATTTAGCGACCAAGCCTTTGTATTGTGCATCCTGATCTTGCATTGGGATTGTCGCAAGAATCGGCTCGGCCTCATCAAATAAAGCGGTTTCAATCAGGCACTCTGCAATAGCGAGTTTTACTAAGCTATCGTTAGGAAGTTGTGCTGACAGTTGACGCAGTAGCGGTAGAGCTTGAGCGTATTCTTTATTATCAACTAATACCAATGCCTGTTTTAATGCCAGCTCTTCTTGACTTGGTAGATGACGAGTTAGCATTTCACGTAATGTTTGCTCTGTTTGTGGCCCTGCAGAGCCATCAGCAGGTTGACCATCTTTAAACAGAGCAACAGTAGGTAAACCACGGACACCGAACTGAGAAGCGACCATTTGTTGGGTTTCACAGTTTAGTGAAGCAAGGATAAATTGTCCTTGGTATTCACGAGCCAGTTTTTCTAGCGTTGCATTCACTTCTAGCGTTTCAGGCATCGATGGCGCCCAAAAACTGATCACAACAGGTGTTTGCATCGATTGCTCGATAACCTGTTGCAGATTTTGTTCATTAATTTCTAGCGCAGTATTTTGGTACATGTAATTCGATCCGTTGACTATTTGAAAGGCTATACCAAATATATGGGGATGAATCGATGTGGATCAAGTTGAGATAATGAAACAGAAATTAGTAAGTGTTTAAAAAACGAGAAAGAACAGTATTAATTACCGAATACCAGCAAAAGCACTAACGTGATACACGCGCATAGTAAGTTAATTTGGCGCAATGTCATATATACACCTTAAACGTAATGAAGAAAGAGCTAAGTTTGATAATTAGCTTAAGTTATGGGATCACATTACATTTTTTATATGACAATAATATTACGTTTTATAGAAAATGTCATATTGGGTGGTATTCTTAACTGGAGTAAGTGTTTTTTTATGTTTAGTGGTTATAAATCAGCATATTAATTATCATTGATTTTATAAATGTTGTTTTTATCACCACTTTTATAAGGTGAGAAAACTGCCTAAAAGCGATAGGTTTTAAGCAGTTTTTTTCTTTATTAATTGCTTTTTATCAGTAGCTTATCGAGAAATCTTGTTGGTAGGATACGACGTAAGAAACCAAAAATATAAGTCGATTGTGTCACGTAATAGCGTGATTTTGGGCGAGAGCTATTAATGATGTCCAATAGTGGTCGTAATACTGCATCAGGTTTTAAAGTAAATTTGTTGGTCACCTTTTCTTTACCAAGGCGAGAGAGGGTGTCTTGGTAGTTGTCATAATGGCGAGAGTTGTTCATATCAATATGACGTTCAAACATGCGTTTTGCGTTTGCGCGAAATTGGCTTTCAATTGGTCCTGGCTCGATCAAAGAAATACTAATCGGCGTATTGTCTAACTCTAAACGTAAGGTATCGGTATAGCCTTCAATTGCAAATTTACTGGCGTTATATGCGCCGCGATATTTCATGGCGACTAATCCCAGTACTGAGCTGTTTTGTACAATTTTACCGTGACCTTGGGTAAGCATCAGTGGGATGACTTGCTTAGTTAGCTCGTGCCAGCCAAAGAAGTTCGCTTCAAATTGTTCACGTAGAGCTGAGGTCGGTAAATCTTCTAATGCGCCGGGTTGTCCGTAAGCGGCATTATTAAATAACACATCTAATTTTCCGCCAGTGATAGCTAGAGCTTGGCTTAAACCTTCTGTGATGGATGACTCTGAAGTGACATCCAATTGAACGCAACGAATACCTTCTTGATTGAGCCTTTCTACATCCTCTGATTTTCGACAACTAGCAACAACGTTAAAGCCTTGCTCGGTCAGTGTTTTTGCGCAGTAATAGCCAATACCAGAGCTACACCCTGTCATTAAAATAGATTGTGTCACTGTGAGCTTTCCTTGTTGAGATAAGGTTGAAGATGCTTTGCCATAAATTGAGCGATCAGCGGCTGTGCTTGTGCGGTTGGGTGAAGGCCATCTTTCATCATTAATTCTGGCTTTACAATAATATCGATAAGAAAAAACGGCAATAAAGGCACATTGGTGTCTTCACTTAATGATGGGTAAGTATTACGAAACAGTTCGTTATAACGTTTCCCATAATTGGGTGGGACTTCAATTTGCATTAATAGTGGCTGTGATCCCACTTTTTGGATCTCATTGATCATTTGGCTAAGGTTATTACGTAATATTTTAGGATGAAACCCACGTAAGCCATCATTCGCACCTAATTCGATTAAAACAAAATCAGGCTTATGTTGTTCCAATAATGCTGGTAATCGTGCCAACCCATTACCACTGGTATCGCCAGAGATACTCGCATTCACAATGGTCGTTGGTTGTTTTTGCTGTTCTAACAGTGGCGGCAGTAGTGCAGGCCAGCTTTTCTCTGCTGGCATCTGATAACCAGCACTGAGGCTATCGCCAAGAACTAACAGTGTTTGACTCAATGCGGTGGATGAAAACACCAGCATCAACAATGAAAGGATTCGTATCATGTCTGTCTCCGTAATTAAGGCACACTCTGTTTCAAAACAAGTCACGACTACCTTGTCGCCTATGACTATTTTGCAGGATGTTTCGCTTGAGGTCGAGCAAGGAGAGTCTATTGCCCTTGTCGGTGTCTCTGGCGCGGGTAAATCAACCTTGATGACATTACTGGCGGGGCTCGATGTACCAACACAAGGTGAAATAGAGTTACTTGGTCATAACCTTTCTACGTTAGACGATGAACAACGTGCTCAATTACGTAGTGAATCTATTGGTTTCGTGTTTCAAAACTTCCTGTTACTACCGACTTTAAATGCACTCGAGAACGTCACGTTACCGTGTTTGATCCAAGATAATGATGTGGATGTTGAGCGAGCAAAAGAATTGCTTGCTGTTGTTGGTTTGAAAGGGCGAGAAACCCACTTACCGAGTCAGTTATCCGGTGGTGAACAGCAACGCGTCGCGTTAGCTCGCGCTTTTATGATCAAACCGAAAATTTTGTTTGCTGATGAGCCAACAGGAAACCTCGATCAGCATACCGCAGCCATGGTTATTGAGCTGTTGTTTGAACTTAATAAAAACAGCGATACAACACTGGTGCTTGTCACCCATGACGATACATTAGCGGCTCGTTGCGATCGAATTATGCGATTAGATAACGGCAAACTCGCGAGGGATGAACGTCATGCAGAGTGATTCACTTTCGATGAAAAAACGTCCGTTCTTTTTACGTTGGGCGTGGCGTGAAATACGACAAGGTCAGTTGTGGTTAGTCACCTTAGCGCTGAGCTTAATTATAGCCTGCGTATTTGCGTTATCGGCATTGGTAAGCCGTGTTGAAGGGGTCATAGTTTCGCAAGGTCGCTCTGCGTTAGCGGCAGATATGGTATTGAAGTCATCGCAAGCGGTAGATTTACAACCGTTATCAACCAATAAGATCACCACTTCACAGCAAACTCGCTTTGGTACCATGGCATTTAGCGATAACGGTATGCAGTTAGTCAGCGTTAAAGCGGTTGATGCGAAATTTCCATTGCGTGGCGATTTACGATTACAAGCGGCTGATAAGTCTGTGCACCATCATGTGAGCCCCGGTGAGTTGTGGTTATCAGAACGCTTATTTTCGCTGCTGGATGTCAAAGAGGGCGATACACTCATGCTAGGTGATGGGGAGCTAACCATTAGTGGGAGAATCTTAGAAGATCCTGAGCTGTCTTTTAACCCTTTTAGCCAAATGCCAGCAGTATTGATCAACAATAAAGACATTGCTGCCATTGGCGGGATTCAAGAAGGTAGCAGGATCAGCTATCGCTACTATTTTTCCGGCTCCGATCCTGATCTTGCTGATATTCGTGAAACGATGAAGTTAACCCCAAGCCAACGCTGGTTAACTGAAAACGATGCAGGGCGCAGTGGTGATTTTATTGAACGAGCAAGGCAATACCTATCACTGACTTTAGTGCTGGTAGTACTCATGGCATCAGCAACCTTAGTACTTACATGTCAGCACTATGCATCGACGCGGATCACGTCAGTCGCAATGATGAAGAGCCTTGGCGCAAGTCGTTGTTTTTTATGGCGATGGTTATTACAACAAATAGCGGTTGTGTTTTCAGTCGCGATTGGTGTTGGTTTGCTATTGGGTTTTGGGCTCGAATGGTTACTGCGCTATCCACTGCAACAGTTGTTACCTGATGAATTACCGGCTATTGGGTTTGCGCCATTAGTGATCAGCTTACTGCTTGCTCTTTTCATTTCATTGCCAGCATTGGGTATTCCACTATCTCGCTTGGTTAATGCTTCTGCTATGAATACGGTGCAAGCAACCCAGACTCCAACATCTAAGTTCTCAGCTATATGGTTGTTGTTGATCTTCCCTGTTTTTGCAGCGGTATGGTGGATTGGTAGCAATGTATTTGTTTGGCTCACCTTATTGGGCATGGTGGCATTGTTAGTGTTACTGGCTTTAGTTGGCCTTGCTGCCATCGCTTTACTGAAGAAGATTAAGCTTGGCTCTGCTTATGCATTGGCGTTAAGCCGTGTCAATCGTAGTAAAGCGAAGACCGCGACGCAATTGGCGGCATTGACGTGTTCGTTAATGCTATTAGCTGTGATTGGATTATTACGTAACGAGCTACTCGCAGATTGGAAAAATACCTTACCTGCTGATGCGCCTAATGTGTTTGCAATTAATATTGCGCCAGAGCAACAACAAGCCTATTTAGATTATTTAGATGCGAATCAATTAGCCCGTTCTGAAGGTTATCCTGTGGCCCGTGGAAGATTGGTCGCGATTAATGAGCAACGCTTTTACTTATCAGAAGATGAAAGCCAAAGTGGCGCAGCAGCAGAGATTACTTCCGACAATAGTCCAGAACGCGATCCTGCATTAAGACGAGAGCTTAACTTCACATGGGCGGAAAGCTTACCGAGTCATAATGAGGTGATTGCAGGTAAATGGGGAAGTAGCTCAGGTGTTTCAGTGGAATCTGGCATTGCGAAACGCTTAAACATTGCATTGGGTGACAAGCTGGCTTTTACCATTGGTGGGCTAGAGTTTAACGCTACAGTAAACAGTATTCGTGATGTGGAATGGCGTAATATGAAGCCGAACTTCTACTTCATTTTCACCCCAGATGTATTGCAGTCGTTTCCTGCTACATGGTTAGTGAGTTTTAGAGTGAATGATCAGCAAAGCGATTTACTTAATACCTTAGCCAGTAATTATCCAACCGTGAGTGTGCTTGATTTACGTATGATGGCAACACGGATTCAAGCTTTATTAGCCCAAGTGAGTTGGTCACTTACGGTATTAGCTGGCTTAGGTGTACTGAGTGGATTACTACTCATTATGACCTTATTACGCTTGAGTATTTCAGAGCGTCAAACCGAAATTCAGCTTTATCGCACACTAGGAGCAAGCCGAAAACGCATTGCTGCTACCTTGTGGTTTGAATACGGCATTATTGCGTTATTAGCTGGGATTATTGCAGCCATTGGTGCTGAATTTGTTGTCGGCTTGCTGGTGATAAAAGGTTTTGAACTGCCGTTTACCTTGCATCCATTAATGTGGATAGGCTTACCTGTGCTGGCAATTGGGTTGGTGTATTTAGTGTCACGTTCGCAGATCAAGAAGTTGTTGTTGCCGTTAAGGTAATGAAAGCTGTTAGCTGTTAATAGTTATGTTTAATAAGGTTAGTTCGTACAATGGTTGCTTGTTATCAGTAAGAACAACTTGGTATGTAATGATTAAGAGGTAATGAATGTCAATCGATAGCACTGGTCCAATAACTACTCATATCAAGTATCAAGATATGGATAATGAACAACTTTATCATTTTGCAGCTTCTAATTTTAAAGATGGAACACCAAAACTGGCATTATTAGAAATAGAAAGACGAAGAAGAATTGAAGATAAAGAACACAATAAAAAAATGTTGAAGTTGACTATTATTGGGACCGTTTTTGCTTCTTTAATTGGGGCTGCAGCTGGTCTAAGTGGGAATTTTTTTATAAATCAAAGTGAGCTAACAAAAGCTAAATATGAACTTGAACAAAAAAATAAAATGATAAAACTTTTAGAAAGTAAATCTTCAACGCTATAAGTATATAAGCTTTTGACTATGATAATTACCAAACAGGGCTCTTCAGCCCTGTTTGTTTCTCTCAATCACATAACGTCTGCTTTAACGCTTGCTCAATACAAGGGAAGCTAAAGTTAAACCCTTCTTGCTGTAACCTATTCGGTAGCGCACGTTGGCTATCAAGCAATAGTTGTGCTGATTCTCCAAGCCCTAGTTTTAGAACCCAAGCAGGGGTAAATAAAATGTGTGGACGCTTTAGAGTTGCGGCTAAGGTTTGGCTAAACACTTTATTCGTCACCGGTGTTGGTGCAGTAAAGTTAAATGCGCCATGGGCTTCTGGGTGATTAAGTAAAAAGATGATGCCTTTGATCATGTCTTGTATATGGATCCAAGGAAAGTATTGTTTACCATCACCCATTTTTCCGCCTAATCCTAGTTGATAAGGCAGTAACATGCGCGCCAATGCACCGCCTTGTTTGCCAAGTACGATACCTGTGCGGATCAAGCACACACGGGTTTGTTCTGATTGGGCTTCAAGAGCAATTTGCTCCCAGCGGTAACAGACGTTCTGGGCAAAGTCGTTATCGTTAATATCAAGCGGGATGGATTCATCAATGGTTTTATCTTGGTTATCACCATAAATGCCCACCGCAGAACCACTAAGAAAAGTATGCGGAGGATGACGACTGGCTTTAATTTTATCAACGAGTTGCTGGGTAATATCCCAACGACTTTGACAGATTTTCTCTTTTTGTTTGTCACTCCAACGCTTATTGATGATCGGCTCACCCGCAAGGTTGATAACAGCATCAAATTGGTCGAAATTGTCGAAGCTATCTAGGCTATCAACGGCGAGGATATGATGACCGAGTTGATTGTAAGCACGAGTCGGGTTACGTGTAAGTATGGTGACGTGATCATGATTGAAATGAGGAATCAGTGCTCGTCCGATAAAACCTGTTGCGCCTGTCATTAAAATATTCATGTCGTTATTCCATTATCAGTCATCATCTAAGCTTTGATGTGTTGCTTATTTCTATTATATATCAGCATTCTATATCAGTTAAATTATCAGTATAACGAGAGACTTAAAATCCATTATCTTAATATTGTGACGTAAGAGAATTATCACGAATATTATGCACGCATAAGCATTTGGTTGCATTTCGTGGTGAGATATCAGTACCGCTAACATGGAAATTTGATAAGACTACGAGTAGACTTCGAATCTGGATTAATGACTGGTTTTTGATTATGAAATTATTTTTTGCCTCTGATATTCATGGCTCTTTAGCGAGTGCTGAAAAGATGATTGCTGCTTTTGAACAAAGTGGTGCAGAGCACTTAATTCTGTTGGGTGATATTTTAAATCATGGCCCGCGTAATCCATTACCTGAAGGGTACAATCCTATCAAGGTATCTGAGCTGTTAAATCGCTATGGCGAACGTATTACGGCGGTACGCGGTAACTGCGACAGCGAAGTCGACCAAATGCTACTTGAGTTCCCTATTATGGCAGATTACAACCTTGTGTTATTGCCAACAGGACAGCGTCTTTTTTTAACGCATGGTCACGTGTATAACGCCAATAAACATCCTCGTTTACGTGCTGGTGATGTGATTGTATCGGGACATACTCATATTCCTGTTGCAGAAGCAAAAGATGAGCTATTTGTGTTTAACCCAGGCTCTGTCGCTATTCCTCGTAATGGGTTACCTGCAAGTTATGGTTTATTAGATGGCAACCAGCTATCTGTGATCAGCTTTGACGGTGAAGTACTGGTACACACCCAGATCTAATTTTTAATTGATAAAAGTAACGCCCTGAATGCAGCTCTCTGGTTTTAAGCGCAAAGCCACTTAATAGAGAAAGCACATTCAGGGCGTTATTGTATTTAGAACTATACCCAAGCGACTTCAAGATGCCTGATTCAGAGCGATGTCACTGAGTTGAATTCAAGGAAGGCAACGAAGCGGAATAGTGAGCTCTTTCCAAGTTGTCTGACGCAAGAAGTCGGCTCAGTGACACGCTCCCAAAGGGCGAGCGTCCTTAGCTCTCAGACTTTGTTAACGATTCTCAATGTAGAACCACTATATCTACGAATCGTTGCCGCGCCTGAGAACTAAGGTCGTCTCGCTGAACACTGCATCTTGAGGTTGCTTGGGTATAGGTATTATCGCTTATGGCTTACTATGGCGATCTACATGGCCTAAATCGCGTTCTGGGTCGATAACATCACGAATACGTTGCTTTAGCTGTTTCGCATCAGGAAAGCCACCATCGGCTTTACGTTCCCAAATAAGCTGACCATTACAATGAACTTCAAAACGACCACCTGTGTCTGGGTGAAGGCTGATGGTTTGGATTTCTTCACTGAAGGTATGCAGTAGCTCTTGGGTCATCCATGTAGAGCGTAGCATCCAATTGCATTGACGGCAGTAGTAGATATCAATGATCGCTTTATCCATGAAATACTCCTTAAATAACGTGGACTAGAAAGCTGAGAAAAGTAACTTAAAGCCAATAATAAAAGTCAGGGCTTCAAAGCAACGTTTAATGAGTTGATTACTTTTTTGATGAGCAAGATGAGCGCCTAAATAACCACCCAGTAATGAACCGAGTAATAATACGGGGATCCAAGGCCAGTAAATCGGTGCGCCTGCTTGGTAAATTGCGATAGCGCCAATTCCATTCCAAAATAGCCCAACGCTCACCAAGGTTAGTGCTACCGCTTGTTTGTAGTTAAAGCCAAACCAACGGATTAAAAATAAGGTAACAAATAGCCCTGTTCCGGCGGTAAGTGAGCCATTTAATACCCCAATAATGGCTAGACCAAGCCCACCAATGATCATCCCTTTTATGTCGCGATGAATAGCGTTTTCGTTTTGTCCTAGCTCTTTTTTCATCAGTGAATAAATACCAAGACTGAGTATTAACATACCGAGTGCAGCTTCAGCGATATTTTCAGGAAAAGAGAGGATCAGGTTTGCGCCAATAATCACACCTATTGCGCCTGTAAGGATCACATAGAGTGTAAATTTCAACGACAGTGTGCCTTGACGTAAATGTTTAATGGCTGCACCAACACCTAATGCCACACTTGCTACTTTGTGGGTCGCAAGGGCGATACTAAAGGGTAAGCCAAGAAAGATAAGTAGAGGAAATTGAATTAAGCCTGCGCCGCCACCAGAGAGTGATGCGAGGGTATTGGAGATCAGTGAGCCAATAAATAGCCCGAGAGAGTTGAGAAAATCCATGCTAACAGGTTGTCCTTAACCGTTAATTAGCTTGCCAGCATAAAGGGTTAAAACACCTTATTCCAGTAATAAAAAACGCCCCAATACACATTTCAATAAAAATTGAAGACATGTATTGGAGCGTTTTATCAGTCGATTAAATAAGTATTAAAACTTACTTAGCTGAAGCTTGTTCTGCCTGAATCGCAGTTAGTGCAACTGTGTAAACGATATCGTCTACTAGTGCGCCACGAGAAAGGTCGTTAACTGGCTTACGCATGCCCTGAAGCATTGGACCGATAGATACTAGATCTGCTGAACGCTGTACCGCTTTGTATGTTGTGTTACCAGTGTTTAGGTCTGGGAATACAAATACAGTTGCTTTACCTGCTACTGGAGAGTTAGGTGCTTTAGAAGCAGCTACGTTTTCCATGATTGCAGCATCGTACTGAAGAGGACCATCGATCACTAGATCTGGACGTTTCTCTTGAGCGATCTTCGTTGCTTCACGTACTTTATCTACGTCTGCACCCTTACCAGATTCACCAGTAGAGTAAGAGATCATAGCAACACGCGGGTCGATACCAAATGCTTTTGCAGAATCTGCAGATTGGATAGCGATTTCAGCTAGTTGCTCAGCTGTTGGATCTGGGTTGATCGCACAGTCACCGTAAACCAATACTTGGTCTGGTAGTAGCATGAAGAATACAGAAGATACGATAGATGCATCTGGTGCAGTCTTGATGATTTGGAACGGAGGAACGATAGTGTTTGCTGTTGTGTGAACAGCACCAGACACTAGACCGTCAACTTCGTTGTTCTCAAGCATCATTGTGCCTAGGAATACTGAATCTTGTAGCTTCTCACGAGCAACAACGTCAGTCATACCTTTCGCGCCACGTAACTCAACTAAACGAGCCACGTAGTTTTCACGTACTTCGTCAGAGTTGATGATAGTTACGCCAGCACCAAGAACGACGCCTTGTTGCTCAGCAACGCGACGGATTTCATCTGGGTTACCTAGAAGCACACATTCCGCGATACCGCGCTCAGCACAGATAGCCGCAGCTTTAACTGTACGTGGCTCGTCACCTTCAGGAAGAACGATACGCTTAGCCGCTTTACGAGCTAGCTCAGTTAGCTGGTAACGGAATGCTGGTGGGCTTAGGCGACGCTCACGGTTTGAACCTTCAGTTAGAGACTCAATCCAGTTACCGTCGATGTGGCTTGCCATGTACTCGTTAACTAGCTCTACACGCTCTTTATCGTCTGCAGGTACTTCTAGTGTGAAGCTCTGTAGATTTAGAGAAGTCTGCCAAGTGTTACCTTGAGCAGTCATGACTGGAAGACCAGTCGCGAATGCGCGCTCACATAGATCCATAACAGGTTTTGGTAGTTCGTAACCACCTGTTAGAAGTAGTGCACCTAGCTCTACACCGTTCATTGCTGCAAGACATGCTGCAACGATTACGTCTGGACGGTCAGCTGAAGTGACGAGTAGTGAACCTGGACGGAAGTGCTCAACCATATTAGGGATAGAGCGTGCACAGAAAGTGATGCTCTTAATACGACGAGTTTCGATGTCACCTGCATTGATAATTTCAGCATTTAGGTGCTGAGCAATATCAGTTGCACGTGTAGCGATAAGCTCTGCGCTCCAAGGTGCACAACCTAGTACACGAATTGGGCTTGAGTTGAACACTTGCATGATTTCAACATTTGAAGGAACAGTACCTTCTACGTCATCAAAGATCTCAGAAAGATCTGGACGCGTACGGCCTTCAGCATCAACTGGTGCGTTAAGTTTGTTAACGATAACACCAGAGATTTGCTTGTTCTTGATACCACCGAAGTTAGAACATGCTACTTCAATACGCTCTTTAAGTTGAGCTGGGTTATCAGTACCTGGAGATACAACGAACACGATTTCAGCATCTAGCGTTTTTGCAATTTCAAAGTTGATTTGGTTTGCAAAAGGGTGCTTACGAGTAGCAACTAGACCTTCGATTAGCGTTACGTCAGCATCTGCTGTTGCCGCTTTAAAGCGTGCAACAATGTCTTCTAGAAGAACATCAGTTTTGTCGTTACGGATCAATTCTTCAGCGCTTGCCATTGAGAATGACTCAGCAATTTTCATATCGCTGTTAGCACTAATAATTGTTGTTGTTAGATCTGGCTGATCGCCACCTTTACGCGGTTGCGCAATAGGCTTAAAGAAAGAAACGCGAACGCCTTTGCGTTCCATTGCACGAAGTACACCAAGGCTAACACTTGTTAGACCAACGCCAGCGCCAACTGGAACAAGCATAATAGTACGGGACACTATGAATTCCTCAAACTATTGAATGATAAAGCACTGTTCAATAACAATTCATTTTAATTAGTAGAATAACTATAGAACAATACCACATGAGAACATGACGGGATGTCATGAAGAAACGGCTGACTTAAAGCCAGCCGTTAAGATAATCATTAGATTAGATTTCAGCTAGAAGCGCTGTATCTTCTGCGATTACTAACTCTTCGTTAGTAGAAACAACCATTGCAGGGATGCGGCTGTTTGCAGAAGTGATAACACCTTCGTTACCGAAGCGTGCTTTAAGGTTTGCTTCGCTGTCTACTTCGATACCGAAGATAGATAGACGCTTAAGTACTTCTTCACGGATAGGAGCAGAGTTCTCACCGATGCCGCCTGTGAATACGATAGCGTCTAGACGACCATCCATGTTTGCAGCGTAGCTAGCTACGTACTTAGCAAGACGGTGACAGAATGCGTTCATTGCACGCGTTGCTTCTTCTTTAACGCCGTAGTTTTCTTCAACGAAACGACAGTCAGAAGTCACACCTGTTAGACCTAGTAGGCCAGACTCTTTAGTGAACATTGTGTTGATTTCAGCAACGCTCATGCCTAGACGATCGTGTAGGTGGAACATAACTGCTGGGTCAAGGTCACCACAACGTGTACCCATTACTAGACCTTCAAGAGGAGTTAGACCCATAGAGATATCTACAGATTTACCGCCTTTGATAGCACATACAGATGCGCCGTTACCTAGGTGACAGTTGATGATGTTTAGCTCATCAAGAGGCTTGTCTAGAAGTTTCGCTGTTTCACGAGCGATGAAACGGTGAGAAGTACCGTGTGCGCCGTAGCGACGGATACCGTTTTCTTTGTATAGGTTGTAAGGGATAGCGTATAGGAATGCTTCTTCAGGCATAGTCTGGTGGAAAGCCGTGTCGAATACCGCTACGTTCTTAAGATCAGCGAAGTTGTGTTTAGCAGCTTCGATACCAACAACGTGTGCAGGGTTGTGTAGTGGTGCGAAATCAGACGCATCTACGATACCTTGAAGAACAACATCGTCGATTAGAGCTGAAGCAGAGAACTGCTCGCCACCGTGTACGATACGGTGACCGATAGCGCCTAGGTTCTCTTTAAGCTCAGGCTTAGAAGCAAGGATAGTATCAACCATGAATGCTAGAGCTTCTTCGTGAGCCGCGCCTTCACCTAGTTGTGCTTCGTGCTTGCCATCAAGTTTCCACTTGATGCGTGCTTCAGGAAGACCTAGACATTCTGCTAGACCTGAAAGGTGTTCGTCACCTGATACAGGATCGATGATTGCGAACTTAAGAGATGAACTACCGCAGTTTAGAACTAAAACCAGCTTAGACATGAGAGTGACTACCTATAATCTGTCTGAAAGTTGATATTCATTTTTGAATAAAAAAGTACCCATAGAATAGACGATGATGTATTTATCGGTCTAGTCAGGGTGAAATTCGTGCTCATTCTTGAGTATTTGAATTGAGTTACCTGCAATTCTGGTTCATCCTTGAGGGTGCCTAACTTGCAGTTAATACCATTAACAGCAACAATTACCTTTAGGCGTGCTTAGGATAGCGATTGTTAAGCAATATAACAAAAACATTTTTAGATAAATTTAATTTTAATCAAGTTTATTGCTTAAAAATTTTAAAGATTATATTTTTTTTTGATAAATGGTGCTTTATGACTCAACAAACAAAGTGGAAGTATTTCCAAGACGGTCAGCATTACATGAGCACATGGCCAATGCGTAAAGAGCTGGCTGCTGTTTTTCCTGAACATCGCTATATCAAAGCAACAAAGTTTGCCACTAAGGTGATGCCGGCCGTCGCTGCTATTAGTATTTTGACCCAAATGGTATTTCATAATTATGCAGGCATGCCGCAAGCTGTTGCCATTGCGTTATTGGCGTTATCGATGCCATTACAAGGTTTATGGTGGCTAGGTAAACGTAGCCAAACCGTACTCCCACCATCACTGGCGAAATGGTACAGCGAGATCTACCAGAAAATTGTCAGTGAAGGTTATGCGATGCAACCGAAAAAATCACAACCTCGCTACCAAGAACTTGCTGATGTACTCAGCCGCGCATTTAAGCAATTAGACCGTAGTGCATTAGAACGCTGGTTCTAATCAGAGATATTTAACGTACAAAAGCAGCCTAATGAGCTGCTTTTTTTTCGTTAAATATTTTACCGTTCGTTTTCTAAATATTTTGCCACTATTTAGCGTGAGCTCTCATCTTATATACCGAGGCCGCTTTTCTATGCGTATTACTTTTGTATTTACAGCGACAGTTAACAAAGACCGATATATTTATTTATCTTAATCTATGGGGATAAAATACAACGTTTAAATATGTGGTGTTTGAGTTTCTTATCTTATTTAACCTTTTGAATTTAAAAGATTTTTATTGTTGTGATATTGGTTTCTATCGTTTTTTAAATATATTTTAAATAAAAGGTTATTTAAATTTTATGATATTTAACTGTTTGTTATTTTTATAAAAAAGAGCCACCGTAGTGACTCTTTTATCGTAAAGAATATAACCTAAAACGTTATGTGATTATTCTTCGTCGAAATCAAAATCTGGACGTTGTGCGCGTGTTGCAGGCTTTGCCAAGATTTCTAAGTATAATGATGGTAGTTCTAACTTTTCAGCTTCATCGATGTACTTGTTGATTTCTTTTACATGAATAACTTTGGCTTCTTGCTCGGTATGACCAAACTTACAATCAAAATCCCAAAAGTCAGCGCCAGCAGGAAGTGCTTTGTTACGCTCACGACGTAGGTATTTCTTAACTTCAAACTTCACTGCTTCAACAACGCGAGGAACAGCTTTTTTAGGGTGGGTTAAAGCAAATGTTTTTTTCATGGTTTTCCTAGTTTTCTTTGGCTCAAAATTGGGAGAGCTGTATTTTTTCTATTTTACTTTAATTTGGGATGGGTAGCGATGGCAGAGATAAGATTTCATGTGTTTTTCGTTCGGGGAAAGAAAGTGAAATGTGGTCTTAAAAAGTTTTCTCAAAAAAAATAACGAAAAAGTGCAACTAAATATCTACATAGCTGTCATAAAAAATACATAGAGGATTATTAGTATCTACACTGTTTTTCGCTATGGATGTTAATGAAAGTTATGTTGCCATTTACCTATCAAATGGGCGGAATGGATATGCCGTTCAGGTATTAGAAAGGTTGCTATGGCATTATAATATGGCTACTAAGAGATATAGCTGTTATCTCCCTTAAGAACCCCAACTGCTTGGCCGCCGATGGGGTTCTGCTCTATCTGGGCTATGGTAATTTACTGCTTTAAGTTATTTATAACACTTCAAATCCTTGTTTCTTTTCATCATATCCATCATTGCTTTGTTCTGTTTTTCTTTTTGTACGTAACGAACAGGAAGCGATGCCATAGTAACCTTATAATCTAGAGCATTATCAGAGAGTAGTTCTGAAGCTGTTATTGGGGTGACAAGTGCGACTTTTAAATTGGGATTACGCGCTTTAATGCGAGAAGCCGTACCCAGTCCTTCCATGGTATGAAAACGACCTGCGACATGAATGATTTGTTTATTTGGATGCGTGTTCAAATACGTGACCATACTTTCTGCCATAGTATCGTCCCACGCGGTTTGTGCGGCAAACATACGTAGGTTTTGCTCTTCATTGCCGTGATGCATTGAGTTTAAAAATTTGGTTTGATATGCATCTTTATTAAGAGTCAATGGGTGTGCAATCCATGAACGCTCTGATGGTGGCAGTTTATTTAAGTACTCAGGCCCATTTTTACTAATACAGCGTACAATACTTTTTGGCGCATTAGCGGCAATCACGTCTAAGTTATTCTGCTTGGCAAATTCAACCAGCGGACGGTAATCACTGTCGTAGTTTGGCCACGCATTACCTTCCGATACCAATGTTCGTTCACCAATCTTACCTGCAAGATATTGATCAACAACAGCTTGTTTATCTCGGGTGAATTGCTCCATTGATAAGGTTAATTGTGGATTTTGTTGGTATAACGCAGCGAATAATTGGCTTTGTAATAGGTGAGCTGCAGGATGGCTATGCCACTCACCAACTAAGATAATATCAGCATTCTTTAGCTCTGTTGCTAATTGATCGACTGTTAAGGTCTTTCCATTTGGTGATGTAATGCTGTAGTCGTATAGCGTGGTTAGGTTTGCTGAAGACGAAGATGTTATATCGGAGGTGTTAGATGCACAACCTGTTAAAAGTGTGGCAAAGCTAAAACTCAAAGCGAGCCATTTATTCATTATTGATATCCCTGAAAGTGAGCTTATTGATTAAAAATAAGCAAAATTCACAACAATAATAAATAATATAGTTAATACGAGTTATTATCAATTGCGTATGGTAATAACTCGCATTAATACAGTGTTACTGGCGGCGATATACGCGGATTGCGAAATCTGCCTCACAATGGAAATTATTGGCGTTAGCTAATTGCTGCCATACTTGCTCTGATGTTTTCCAAGCAAACGGCGTCATTTGCATCAATGCCGTGGCTTCTTCACCGCTTAATGTCATGTCGTAGTGTAGTTGCTCATCGGCAACCAGATCAAAGCCAGGAATCGTTTCAACGGGGACATCATGAAGGCGTACACCATCATAAATTAATGCTTTTAATTGATATAAGTGGCGGGGTGCAGGGGTCACAGCCACTAAAATTCCACCGGGTTTGATGGCGCGTTCTAACTCTTCACCTTTACATGGCGCATAAATACGGACTACACCATCAAATAATTGATCGGCAAAGGGTAAACGGTGACTTGATGCAACACAGAAATCACATTCAGGGTAACGCTTAGCGGCGTATTTCACTGCAACTTTTGAAATGTCTAAACCATGGACGGAAAGTGCAGGAAATTGTTGGCGTAGTTTTACAAATTCAGAGGTGTAGTAGCCTTCACCACAACCAATATCAAGTAGTTCAGTCGCACCATCAGGGAGAAGTGATGCAAGTTGTGCAATGACGGCATCACGCAGTGGTTGATAATGCTCTGTATTAAGAAATAGGCGACGAGCTTGCATCATCTCTTTATTGTCACCAGGATTTTTCGAGCTTTTATGGTGAGCAGGCATGAGATTCACATAGCCTTCTTTTGCCAAATCAAATTGGTGATTATTACAACAACGGTAGGTTTTAGGTTGTTCGCTATGAGCGTCAAGAAGAAGCGACTCATGGCATAGAGGACATTGATAGGACATAAGAGTAAACCAAAGCGGAAAAACAGCCGCTAAGTGTAATGCTTATTGTGGGTTGTCGCTAACGTATTTTTGTTCTGATAGTAAAAAGCCTTCGCGAGAGAAGGCTTCTATTCAAGGAGTATTGATGAGCAGACCTGCTTAATGGCTTGGTCTTACTTTATATTCGGCTTTATCAAGTCCATGCTTTTTCATTCTTAGATAAAGCTTTTTACGTGGGATTTGCAAATATGATGATACTTCATTAATACGTCCTGCAAACAGGTATAGCGCATCTTCAATGACTTGTTTTTCATAGCCATCAACTAAATCATCCAGTGGGCTACTCATTTGCTCAAGGGGTTTAGAACGCTCTTGTCCGGCTAATTTCACAATGCCAATGGCATATAACTCTGCAACGTTTTTAAGCTCTAAGACATTCCCTGGCCACTCATAGCGACAGAGTGTGTTGATGTAGGCTTTATCAATAGCAGGTAATGCTTTATTAAGTTTTTTACAACTCTGTTTTAAGTAGTGTTTAAAAATAAAGGTAATATCGCTACTACGTTGACGCAGTGTCGGCAGACTAAAACGTACTTGGCTTAAAAAATAAAATAGTTCAGGTAAAAACTGCTCACTTTCCACCGATGGTTCAGGTGAGCCTGTGAATAGAGCAAGTAAACGCACTTCTTTTTTACCTTGTCGCTCTTGTTCTAATAAGAAACGACATAACCATTGCTGGCTTTCGATTGGCATAATGTGTGGATTACTTAAACACAAACACCCGCTGCGAGCTGAAATCATGCTACGTTGAAGATCGGGGGTACAAGTAATACTTGAGCCATCAACCTCGATAAACGGGCCTTGATGAAGTGGGCTATTCTTATGCAGAATTTTAGCAACGGTATGACGCCCCGTGCCGTTTTCACCTTCAATTAAGGCATCCTTGGTTGAATTAACAACCAGTTTTAATTGTTCGCGTATTTTTACAATCAATGGACTCTCACCGAGAAGTAACTCGGTGGCGGTATTATGCAATGTTTTACGCTGTTCAATGATCTTTTTACGCTGAGGTAGATGCTTTTCTAATAGTTTTATCAGTTCGTTAGGCTGTAATGGCTTTTGTAAAAAATCAATCGCCCCTTTTTTAAGTGCGTCAACAGCCATTGGAATATCACCATGACCCGTTACGATAATGACAGGAATTTCGTTATCAAAATCTTGAACTTTTTCTAATAGTTCCATGCCATCTAAACCGGGCATGTACATATCTGTTACAATCACTCCAGACCAATTATGACTTAACATATTAATTACTTTGGTTGAGTCTTGAACCGTTGCTACATTGTAGCCTGACAACTCTAATAACTCTTGGTAGGCATCTAATACATCTTGATCGTCATCGACAATCAGTACATTTATTTCATCACTCATCATCTTTTTTTAACTCCAAAACAATCATCGCTCCACCTGTGAGACCAGAAGCGAGGAAGATGTTACCTTTTAACCTTGTCATAATTGAACCACAGATGCTTAATCCTAGACCAAGACCAACATCTTTTGTTGTCGTAAAAGGTATGAATAGTTTCTCAATAATGTCATGACTAAAGCCATTACCGCTATCTAAAACTGCAATCCTGATAGTTTTTTTTGTGCTTTCTAGCTGAAGAATTGTTATTTGGCGTTCTTCACAGCTAGCAACAGCATCACAGCTATTAACCAGTAGGTTTACCAGTACTTGTTCAAGTTGTACCTGATCGGCTTGTACAAAAAGCGGTGTGGTAATGGTGTTTGTTATGGTTGTCTTTTGTACTTTTGCGCGACTTTCAACGATGACGATAGCTTGCTTGATCGAGTCTTGAATATCAACTCGCGTTAACGGATTCGTTGCTGACTGTTTTTTTGCAAAATTACGTAAACTAGTGATCAGTTTACTCATACGCATCACTAAATCATCTATCTTTTCGATATTATCCGGTAATTTTTCATATTTTTTGTTATCAATTGCAAGTTTCGCACTAAATAGACGTGTCGAAATAGCAGAAAGAGGCTGGTTCAACTCATGAGCGAGTGATGTCATGGTTTGACCAACCGTGACCATTTTAGCCGCCTGGATTAATTCATCTTGAGTGGCGATTAAATCCCCTTCGATACGTTTGCGATCTTCTATTTCGGCTTTTAGTTGTTGGTTTCTTAATATCAATGATTGCGTTTTTTCCGTGACCTTACTTTCAAGCCAACGGGTGGTTTTTTCTTGTTCTGTAATATCAGTCATAGTGATTATGACTTTATCCTGATTACCTTGTTTGAATACGCGAAAATCGAGTCTGAGATAGAAGATGCTATTTTGGTCTGTACTAAAGGTAACCGTGAGTTTATAGGCACCTAATTGTCTTAATGGGCTTTTTTGATCAAAGAGTTGGATCAGTTTATGAGATACTGAGCTATCAAATAAATCCCATAATGTTTGGTGTTGGCTTATACGATCAAAGTTAAATTGCTTTAGCGCCTGTAAATTGACAGATTCAACTACACCTAGCATGTTACAAGTGATGATGCTCGCCTGAGTGTTATTGATTAGGTTAAGGGCATTGGTGGTTTGAATATCTTGCATTTGCTGACAGAAGTCACGCAGGTTTTCGCCAAGCATGCCTATCTCATCTTCGCCTGTTGTTGCAATTTTTACATTAAGATCGCCTTTTGCAACCGCGTATAAATCTTTACTTAATAAATTTAAGCGATTCACAATACCGTTACCGACAAGGTAAACCGAGAGAAAAATAGTGAGTATGATAGTAATAAAGACAACGCCAAATAACATGGTGTTACTCAGAAAAATAGCGCTATGTGTTTCATCATTTAGTTTTTTAAGAGAGTTATCTGCATGTTCAACCAATGTTTGGATCATTTCTTCTTGCTGATAGAGGCGCTGTTTAATATCCAGCTTAGCTCGGTCTATTTGCAACCCTAAAACGACATCCCGCTTTAGTTGTTGTTCGAGTTGACCACCTGGTTTTAAGATTGTGGTAAATCTCTCTAATAATTGGCGAAATGGAACGGCTGAAGGATAATTACTAATATTCTTACTAATAGCATTAAGCTCGGTAATTTTATGACCAATAAAATTAAAGGCGTTTTCAATGTCTCTATTTTTGCGTTGTTGAACGATCTCTTCGACTAATTGATGAAGCTCATTTTCTTTAATGGTGATCGATTGAATTAATGAGAATTCATTCATAACGTTGTTAACAACATCAAGTTGAACGGCGTCTTTTTTAATTCCGTGACGGTTCATGTTATTGAGTTTCCACTCAACTTCTTGGCGTAGTGGTGTCAGTTCATCAATAAGATCGTGATGGATCCATTTTAAGCTGTTTTCTGTCTGCTTTAAGGTAAACAAGCCACTATTTCTCTGTTGTAACAGTGTTGTGTAATTATCTATTTGTTTAACAAGGGTTTGTTGACCTGATTTTATTGCGGGGTAATAGTGTAGGTTAGCAATGTTATTAATGGCTAAGCTTATATTATCGAGAATATGTGTGATTTTGTTTTTAATGGTTTCATGCTTGAGCGGGTTGGTATTTTGGCCCAAGTTATTCAATGTTGCCTGTAGCTCAGCGGTGTTGCGTTCTAACTGATAACTTGCCTGTAAGGTTGGCATATTGTTATCTGTAATCGTTTCAATTTGTGTGCTGAGTTTTTCCCAGTTGATGACAGCAATAAGGCTGACTGTAATGGTGAGAAATGCCATCAAAATAATCGCCATAATAAGGCGACTACCAATGGTTTTCTTGTTGATATAGCGGATCATTGCAATGCCGGATTCCCGTTAATAATCTTTTGGCTTAATGCGATGGCTTGCTCAAGTTGTGCTGCCATTTTTCCCCGCCATTGCTGTCTAAAATAATCAACTTGCGGGTTATCTCTAAATAGCGGTAACTCATGATATATCTTATTTTTTAAATCATCTACGCCAATCGGTGAGGTAGAAGCTAAGTGTTTCGCATGAAGAAAATCAGCATGTTGTTGTTTTGTTAGTTTATTTGATGAAGCTTCAATCGAATGCAGCAATTGCCATACTTGGTTAAGTTGAGGAAGTTGACTACTAATCGTTTGTTCAAAAAGGTGCTTTACTAAGCCTGAACGTTGCTGAATGACATCGTAATCTAGCGATGCAACATTAAACGTTTTTTTAATAAACTCATCTCGGCCAATATCACCATTATTGGCGAGTTGCCCGTCAATTGTTAATTTGGTTTGGCATTCTTGTGAAAGTAATAAACTCACAAAATCTCTCGAAAATTGTGAATGGTGGCTGTTTTTTACCATGGCTACATAATGGGGTAATAAAGCGCTTTGTGGTTGATAGCTAAAATCAACAAATGAAAATTGTTTTTTATAAGTGTGTGCATATCTATCAACAACCGGCCCTATTCCAATTAAACCGCGAGAGATAGCCTCACTGAGTGAAAACGCACTGGTTTCCACTGACGCTAGGTTTCCTCCAATTTGATAGAGCAATCGCCAACCTTCAACCCAGCCATATTGCTGCAATATATTTTCAATCATTAAATGGGTGGTATCTGAACGATAAGGACTGCTAATACTAATGTGACGATAGTAATAAGGTTTTATCAAATCCTTTAATCGGCTAGGAATTGGTAACTTATTCTTATTTAAATAGTTATTGTTCCACAGTAATCCGAATCCTGTGTGGCCGAAGGAAAAAACATTACGTGAAAGTTGCTGAGGCGTTTTTCTAATTGTAGTTTCATGAAGCGGTAATAACTTTTGGCTATTGATTAGAGGCTGGAAGAAGGTTGGTGATGATGAAATGATAATATCAATATCATGGTTGTTCTGTTGCAATAACCGAAGCCCTGATTCTTCACGTCGTACAATGACTCTAACTTCGCTTTCTGGATACTGCTGTTTAAATTGTTTAACGATCGGGTTTAGTACAGATTCTGAAAATGTCGTTAGAACGATTAAATTCTGAGTCGGTTGGGCAAGTACTGGCGTGGCGAAAAAAAAGAGGAAGGAAAAGAAGCGTACCATGTTAATCCGTAATCCCTAGCGTATCTCGACTAAATTTTTATACTTTTAGATAATTAGGAATGTAGCTATACCATTTAGTAACAATTCATGCCTTATATCAATAGCAATTTACGGTATAGTTCACAAAAAAGAGGTGTATATGGTATGTTATGAGCGTTTTATAGCTATTAATCGGGACAAAGGTAAATATATCATGCCATAAAAAAACCGAGCATAGACTCGGTTTTTTAGGGCTGAATGAAAATTTACGCTGTGATTATTTGCTGAATTTCGTTGCAAGATAAATGGTATTGGCGTGGACAGTTGCGCCATACTTTTAGCATACGTTGGTATTTTTCTAGCATTGGGACTTGGCTATTGAAGCGATGTTCTGTTTTCTCAAATTGAGGATATAAACCTTCATCATCAACGAGGAAGCGGACGTAATGCACAAGCTGTGCTTCAGTGGCAGCATCAAAACCAAGGAATTGTAATCGGCGTTGATCAATATCTTTGGCACCATCGCAACGACAATCTTCAAGATTAAACGATTCTTGGAGAGCGTGGTACATCTCCATAAAATCGATAACTTGACGGCAATCATCTTCAGGTAAATCACCAAAGTCTTTATCTAGTTCACGCATTTGTAATGAATAGCCACGTTCAACAATGGTTTGAAGGCGACGATAATGTGCTGCGTTTTCAGGTGTCAGTTTTGACATCAAGTAGTACTGATTAGATAAAATTAAGCGTTGAGCGTGGGTCATTTCCATTTGAGTTAGCCTCATTAATATTTTATTTTCTGCCATTGAGAGTAGCAGGTTAGGTATAAAATAAATTGATCTGACACCATATGGGCATCTTTTTTTGTTACAGTATATTATTAAAAATGAAAAGCCATATTTATTTTAAGGTCTTTTTTTTTTGGTTATTGTCGAGTGATATCGTTAAAGTAATATAGCTATCTCTGTATTCGGGCAAGTATAAGATAGCGTCGTTTAACAGGTTGTTATTGCATGCGTTAAGCAACAACAACCTTTTATTGTTAACCTTTAGCCGTTGTTAGCTTAAGCCGATAATATTGCCATTCTCATCGATATCAAGATTCATAAATGCGGGCTTTTCAGGTAACCCTGGCATTGTCATTACATTGCCGCATAAAGCATAAATAAATCCAGCTCCTGCACACAATTTTAATTCACGTACTGGGACGGTAAAGCCTTTTGGTGCCCCTTTAATACTAGGGTCGGTTGAAATAGATAGCGGTGTCTTTGCCATACAAATAGCCAGCTCATCAAACCCTAGAGCTTTAAATTTGACTAATTGTTGCTGAGCTACCTCTGATAACGCTACATGACTAGCCCCATATCCTACTTCAGCCACAGCCATTATTTTTTCTTCTAATGGCTGGTTTAGTTGATATAAAGGAGTGAAGTTTGCTTTATGTTGGCAGGCTTTTACCACACACTCTGCGAGTTTAATCGCCCCTTCACCGCCTTTACCAAAGGCTTCACTGATAGCAACGTCTACAAAAGTGTCAAAGCTCTCTGCTTTGATCATTGCTTGTAGTTGCGCTAATTCCTCATCTGTATCTTGTGGGAAACGGTTAATAGCGACAACAACGGGAACACCATAACGGGCGGCATTACTGATATGCCATTTTAGGTTTTCAAACCCTGCAACCAGCGCATCATTGTCTTTGGCAAAAATACCGTCAGGTAAAGCGTGTCCTGGACGTAAATCATAAAGACCAGAGTTGGCTTTTAAGCCACGCAATGTTGCCACAACAACGGCACAGTCAGGGCCTCTTTTTGCTTGCTGGGCTTTAATATTACAGGCTTTTTCAAATCCCATATCAGAGCCAAAGCCACCTTCAGTAATGGTGAAGTCACTGAGTTTTAATGCGATTTTGTCTGCAATAATAGATGAATTTCCGTGCGCGATATTGGCAAAAGGACCTGCGTGGATAAGAGTGGGTACGCCTTCTAACGTTTGCATTAGGGTGGGCTCAATGGCATCGCAGAGAGTGACAGTCATGGCTCCTGCTACTTGCAGATCTTCTGTAGTAACAGGATTACCATCAAGATCATAAGCGACGACAATACGGCCAATGCGTTTACGCATATCATGGAGATCATCGGCAAGTGCTAAAATAGCCATGAGTTCAGAGGCGGCTGTGATATCAAAGCCGTCATGGCGCTCTAAACCATTAATGGTTTTATCTGGTTCATTTTGACCGATGGTGATCATTCTCAAAGCACGATCATTATGATCCATCACGCGTTTCCAAGTGATGTTATTAATGTCGATACGTAGCGCAGGTAATCCAGTTTTTTCACTGAATAGATCATAACCTAAACGTGATTCATGATATAAGCGAGCATCAATTGCAGCAGCTGCAAGGTTATGCGCTGCCGTAACCGCATGAATATCACCCGTAAGATGAAGGTTTAGCTTATCCATTGGTGCGACTTGGCTATAACCGCCGCCCGCTGCGCCACCTTTTACGCCAAAGACAGGTCCCATTGACGGCTGTCGAATACAAGCCATTACTGAGCGATCAATTTTTGCTAACCCTTGTGCTAAACCAATTGTTGTAACGGTTTTTCCTTCTCCTAGTGGGGTTGGTGTAATCGCAGTAACGACCACCAGTTTCCCTTCTGCTTGATCCGATAACCGATTCAAAATGGCAGGTTTTATTTTTGCTTTTAATGAACCTTGCGGTGTCAGTTCCTGTGGTTGAATACCCGCTTTTTTGGCAATGCCTTCAATCGGAGAGAGTAGGGTGTCACGGCAAATATCGATGTCGCTTTTCATATAGGCTATATCCTCACAGTGGAAATCATGCGTATCTGCGTGATATTGATGGTGTTGGTTTTAAATACTATAGATAAAGATGTATATAGTGACGCAATCGTTTGCTTTTCTTTTATACCATCATTTTATCATGGTTAATTTTATTTTTGTTGTTATAAATTGCTGCTGTTTTTGGTTGCGTTTTGTACCGTATATAAGATTTATTGAATGCGTTTTAGAGATAGGTAATAAAAGAATAAGAAAGTGGTTATTTAGTCACTAGAGCAGAAGCAGTATATCGATATATAGAGTAGAAGTATGAAGATGAATTTGGTGAATACTGTAAACTCTGGTTGCAATATTGGCTGTGTGTTTATTCATCATTACACTTTAAAATTTGATATATATCAAAATCATTAAAAATATTAAAGGAAGCTATCAATGAACGAGCCAGTGACTACGTTGAAACATACAGCACCACTTTCGATTGGCATTATGTTATTTTTTATCACCTTTTTGACGATTATTTTGCCATTATCCCGTTAAGATAGTTACCGTTTAACACGTATTAAAAAGCGAGCTAATGCTCGCTTTTTGTATTTTTTGTTGAGTGGATTAGTACATCACTTTATGGCCATAACTAGAAAGGATTTCTTTAATCGCTTCCATGGTTTCTTTTTTCGGTGGTTTCACACCGGCTAACGGGTATTCAAAGCCCATAGCTTCCCACTTGTGCTCACCGAGTTGATGGTAAGGAAGTAGTTCGATCTTCTCGATATTGTCCATATCTTTTATGAACTCACCAAGTTGATGTGCAGAATGTTCGTCATCGGTGTAACCCGGAACAACAACATAACGGATCCAAGTTTTTTGACCGCGTTGGTGCAGGTAACGAGCAAAGTCGAGTACGCGTTTATTGGAAACACCAACCAGATTTTGGTGAACACCATCATCCATTTGCTTAAGATCTAGCATCACAAGATCCGTTGCGTCTAACACTTCATCAACCACATCAGTATGTTTGCGAATATAACCGTTGGTATCTAAGCAGGTATGGATCCCTTCAGCTTGCGCAGCACGGAAAAAGTCACGAACAAATTCAGGTTGAAGCATTGCTTCGCCACCAGAAGCAGTAACACCGCCGCCAGATGAATTCATAAAGTGACGGTATGATTTCGCTTCATGCATAAGTTCGTCTACCGTAGCTTCACGACCACCATGAGTATCCCATGTATCACGGTTATGACAGTACTGACAGCGCATTAAGCAACCTTGCAGAAAAACAATAAAACGGATACCAGGTCCATCGACGGTTCCGCAAGATTCAAATGAGTGAATACGACCTATTGCTGACATTGATTACTTCTCCGCATGCTGCGTTTATTTGAGTGTTATTTTATTACAAACCACTAGGGTATTGTAGCGAAATATCGGGATGGAAATTAGGGGTATTCTCTTATTTTGTGTCAATTTATCGCTAACTTATAAAAATTTGGAGAGATGACTTTATTGGTAATAGATATGTTGTAATTATTAAAAAATCTGCATTGAGTCGATAAACAATAGCGAGGCTTGTGGGGAATATATGTAGACATAAAAAAACCGGCCATTAAGACCGGTTTTTATCAGGAAACAAGTTTCCTACATACTAAACTGTACGCTCTATATTATAGAGATGCAGTGAAAGTACGAGAGATAACGTCAGCTTGCTGCTCTGGCGTTAGAGAGTTAAAACGCACTGCGTAACCCGATACACGGATAGTTAGCTGTGGGTATTTCTCTGGGTTTTTAACTGCGTCTTCAAGCGTTTCGCGGTTAAGAACGTTAACGTTTAGGTGTTGACCACCTTCAATGCCAGACTCATGGTGGAAGTAACCATCCATTAGGCCTGCTAGGTTGTTTTCTTGAGTATCAAGATCTTTACCTAGCGCGTTCGGTACGATAGAGAATGTGTAAGAAATACCATCTTTAGCGTGAGCAAATGGTAGTTTACCTACAGATGTTAGAGATGCTACAGCACCTTTCTCATCACGACCGTGCATTGGGTTAGCACCTGGTGCGAAAGGAGCACCTGCACGACGACCGTCTGGTGTGTTACCCGTCTTCTTACCGTACACAACGTTAGATGTGATAGTTAGGATAGACTGAGTTGGGATCGCATCACGGTACATTTTGTGAGTACGGATCTTGTTCATGAAGCGCTCAACTAGGTCACAAGCGATGTCATCTACGCGAGCATCGTTGTTACCGAATTTAGGGTAGTCGCCTTCGATTTCGAAGTCGATTGCAATACCGTCTTCATCACGGATTGGTTTAACTTTTGCGTATTTGATAGCTGATAGTGAGTCAGCTGCAACAGAAAGACCAGCGATACCACAAGCCATTGTACGCTTGATGTCACGATCGTGTAGAGCCATTAGCGATGCTTCGTAGCTGTACTTGTCGTGGCTCCAATGGATAGCGTTAAGTGCTGCAACGTAAGTTGTTGCTAACCAATCCATGAAGTGATCTAGGCGATCCATAGTATCTGTGTAGTCAAGAACTTCAGCAGTTACTTTTTCAGTCTTAGGACCTACTTGAATCTTAAGCTTCTCATCTACACCGCCGTTGATTGCATAAAGCATAGTCTTAGCAAGGTTAGCACGAGCACCGAAGAACTGCATTTGCTTACCAACAACCATTGGAGATACACAACAAGCGATTGCGTAATCGTCAGAGTTCATGTCTGGACGCATTAGGTCATCATTTTCGTACTGGATAGAAGATGTATCGATAGATACCTTCGCACAGAACTTCTTGAAGCCTACAGGTAGTTTTTCAGACCAAAGAACAGTGATGTTTGGCTCTGGAGAAGGACCCATAGTGTATAGGCTGTTTAGGAAACGGAAGTTAGTACGTGTAACTAGTGTACGACCGTCAAGACCCATACCACCCATTGATTCTGTTGCCCAGATTGGGTCGCCAGAGAATAACTCATCGTACTCAGGCGTACGTAGGAAACGAACCATACGTAGTTTCATTACGAAGTGGTCGATCATTTCTTGCGCTTGTGCTTCAGTGATCTTACCCGCAGCGATATCACGCTCGATGAAGATGTCTAGGAAAGTCGAAGTACGACCTAGAGACATTGCAGCACCGTTTTGTGATTTAACAGCAGCTAGGTAGCCGAAGTAAGTCCACTGGATAGCTTCTTGTGCAGTAACAGCTGGAAGTGAGATATCACAACCGTACTTAGCAGCCATCTCTTTGATTTGACCAAGTGCACGGTGCTGTTCGCAAATTTCTTCACGGCGTTGCATCGTCATCTGAAGGTCTTCACCATTCAAAAACTCTTCTTCTAGAGAAGCGAATTGAGCTAGTTTTTCCTTCATTAGGTAATCAATACCGTAAAGTGCTACGCGGCGGTAGTCACCAATGATACGACCACGGCCGTATGCATCAGGAAGACCAGTTAGAACACCAGACTTACGACACTTAAGGATTGAAGGCGTGTAAACATCGAAAACACCTTGGTTGTGTGTTTTACGTAGTTCAGAGTAAACCTTGTTAAGCATAGGGTCTAATTCACGACCGTATACTTTGCATGAATTTTCGATCATGCGGATACCACCGTTAGGGATCAAAGCACGCTTAAGAGGCGCGTCAGTTTGAAGACCAACAATAGTTTCTAGTTCTTTCTCAATGTAACCTGCATCATGTGCAGTGATAGTAGAGGCAACATCTGTATCAAAATCAACAGGTGCGTGAGTCGCGTTTTCCTGTTTGATGCCTTCCATTACAGCGTCCCAAAGTTTCGCTGTAGCTGGAGTTGCTTCTGTTTCAAGGAAAGAGCCGTCACCCTCGTAAGGAGTGTAGTTCTTTTGGATAAAGTCACGAACGTTTACTTCGTTCTGCCAATCACCAGCTGTAAAGCCTTCCCATCCAGCAAATTGCTCTGCCATTGTATACCTACCTATCTATCTATTTCAGTAGAAAAAAATACCTGTTACCGACGTTAGAACTTAGTGCTTTTTATTGCCGTTAAGTTCCGGACGACGATGAATAACCCAGTATGTGAGACCAACTAAGAAACCACCACCAATAATGTTACCTATAGTGACTGGAATTAAGTTGTTCATAATAAAATTGTTAACTGTTAAATCTGCGAAATGTGAAGGGGCTACGCCCGTCATTGTCCAAAATTCTGGCGATGCAAAGTTATGGATAACGATGCCCATTGGGATCATAAACATATTTGCAATACTGTGCTCAAAACCACAAGCAACAAACATAGCAACAGGTAATAGCATAACCATGATTTTATCTGTTGCGCTTCGGCAAGAGTATGTCATCCATACGGCTAGACACACCATTAAGTTACATAACATACCAAGTATTACGGCTTGACCGAAGGTATGGTGCAGTTTGTGCTGAGCTATTTTCATCGCCGTAATACCCCATTGGCCATTATCGCCAAGGTGTTGTTTTGCTAGCCAAATGCAAATTACGAAGAATGACGCGCCGATGAAGTTACCAACATAAACAACAACCCAATTTCGTAATAATTGACCAGTAGTAATTCGATTACTTGCGCGAGCAACAGTGATGAGAACAGAAGAAGTGAAAAGCTCGCCGCCGCAAATAACGACTAAAATAAGGCCAAGGCTGAATGCTAATGCACCAACGAATTTTGCCATACCCCATGGCATATCGCCTGCACCTGTAGTTACCGTTGTGTAGAACACAAATGCAATAGAGATGAATACACCAGCGGTAATCGCTAAGAAGAAAGATTGTAGTGGGTGCTTAGTTGCTTTGTAAACACCGACTTCTTCAGCTTTTTTTGCCATTGCTGGTGGCATTAACGAGTCGAAAGAATTATTTTCCATTTTCTCAGGTGCTCTTTAATTGAGTTGAAGTGAGATTTAATTCGCTGAGGAGATAATACCAAAGGTGACGCATCATATATTTGACCTAGATCATTGCTGTGAAAATTTATAACAAAATTAGACATTTTGTTATATCTCTCATGATTGTAAATTATTGAAAATTAACGATATAATTTTTTTGATAAAACTAAAGAAAATTTTAATGTAATTTTATTACATTTGGCTGGTCTTTAAATACCAAAAAAGAATAGTTGTTATTTATCATGTGTTTGTTGTTTTTTTGGGTTTTATTTAACGTATGTGAGACATTAAATAAAACCAATATATTCAAAAATAATTTAATTGTTACTGAAAAATATGAATAGCCTCTTTTAATGTAACGCCATTTTGTTTTTATTGTTAAAGGTCACAAAAAAAAGGCGAGATAATTAATATGATGACTTACAAGGATATGCAAATTTGAGTCATTTTTATTCTTCAAACAAACATAGCAGAGTAATATTAGAATGCGAATTTTATGGCACTCTCGACCTTGTTAAAAAATACTATAAAGATATCCGCTATTTTTTCGTCAATGTTGAGTCAATAAAATAGACATAAAATAAAATATTGCTCAAATCTTACCAGTTAGTCTTTTGTCCTTCATTTATATCACCCAAAAAAGGCTGTTCTCCTGCTTATAAGAAAAATGAATATAAAAACAGAACTGAGTATTTATGCTATTTATGTGGGTATAATGGCAGGTTATGGTGCTGTTTGATATATGTTGGTTAGGTTAATGAAATGTTGCAATCATGAATTTCAGATGATACTTTCAAAAAAGATGATTTTTAATGAAATGTCGTGCTTTGCTATAGAATTGGCAAACGAGTAGTAGATGATTTCTAAAGGGACAGGAGTATGCGCACATGAAGGATGACGTGGCGCTAGAAATTAAGAACCTGCATAAATCTTTTGGTGACAATGAAGTATTAAAAGGTATTTCGCTGACGGCAAGAAGAGGAGATGTCGTTTCGATTATTGGCTCATCAGGCTCAGGAAAGAGTACTTTTTTACGTTGTGTCAATTTACTTGAAACCCCTACTCAAGGCGAAATTTGGGTTAATGGTGAATTGATTAAAATGCACAATAATCGTCGCGGTGAATATTTACCTGTTGATGATAAACAAGTTCAACGCATTCGTGCCCGTTTAGCCATGGTATTTCAAGGATTTAATCTGTGGTCTCATATGACAGTACTACAGAATGTGATTGAAGCGCCGATACATGTGCTCGGTGTCCCTAAAGCAGAAGCGATTGAAAAAGCGGAAGCCTTACTCAAAAAAGTGGGCTTATTTGAACGCCGTAATTATTATCCAGCCCATTTATCTGGTGGTCAGCAGCAGCGTGCAGCAATTGCGCGAGCCCTTGCTGTTGATCCTGAAGTGATGTTGTTTGATGAACCGACATCGGCCTTAGATCCTGAATTGGTGGGTGAGGTATTAGGTGTAATGCAAGATTTAGCGCAAGAAGGCCGTACCATGCTGGTAGTCACTCATGAAATGGCTTTTGCTCGCGATGTATCCAATCAAGTGATGTTCTTACACCAAGGCCTTGTTGAAGAGCAAGGTCATCCCGATAAGCTATTTACCCAGCCTGAATCTGAAAGATTGCAGCAATTTATTTCGTCTATTTACTAAACTTAGGGTTATTGATTAAGACATAGAGGCTAACCCTCTGTGATTAGATAACCGTACAAATAGTACAAGGTTCACAGCATGGCTTGGTGTGAACAATTAAACGTAGCAGGAGAAGCGATATGAAAAAATGGATTTTAGCCGCAACATTAATTTCAGCGATGGGTGCATCAGCAGTACAAGCAAAAGAGTGGAAAGAAGTGCGTTTTGGTATTGAAGGCGCTTACCCTCCTTTTAGCTGGACTGAGCCAAACGGTGAGCTGAAAGGTTTTGATGTGGATATGGCAAACGCGCTTTGTACGCAAATGCAGGTCAAATGTAAAATTGTAGCCCAAGATTGGGATGGTATTATTCCATCACTGCTTGCTCGTAAATACGATGCAATCATCGCTGCAATGTCTATTACCGAAGAGCGTAAAAAGAAAATCGACTTTACTGGTAAGTATGCTCTTATCCCGAACAAGTTTGTTGCCAAAAAAGGTACCGAGCTCGACTTCACTAAAGAAGGGCTTAAAGGTGTGAAGATTGGTGTTCAACGTGCAACGACTCATGACAAATACTTAACGGATAATTTCGGAGAGTCTGTTGAAATCGTTCGTTATGGCTCATTTGACGAAGCTTACCTAGATTTAAAAGCCGGCCGTATTGCTAGCGTATTGGGTGATGCATCAGCATTAGAAGAAGGTTTGCTAAATAAAGACGGTGGTGAAGGTTTTGAATTTATCGGCCCATCATTAACAGATCCTAAATGGTTCGGTGAAGGTTTTGGTATTGCCGTGCGTAAACAAGACAAAGATCTAACCAAAAAACTGGATGAAGCAATTCTTGCACTGCGTGAAAACGGTCAATACAAGCAGATCGCTGATAAGTATTTCAAATATGATGTTTACGGTCAGTAAGTCATAAATGAATAAAGAGCACCTAGCTTCTAGTTTGGCGAGTTCGTCAAAGGGCTAAGCTAAGTGCTCTCTTATTCGAACAATGAAGGAGTATGACGTTGTTCGATTTATATGGATATGGATGGTCTTTAGCTCAAGGGGCGATGATAACAATACAAGTGGCACTGCTTTCTCTTTTATTAGCAGCAACACTGGGTATGTTAGGCGCTTTAGCGAAACTCTCACCTTACCGTTGGGCGCGTGCTATCGCCACACTTTACACCACGGTGATCCGTGGTATTCCTGATTTAGTATTGATGATGCTGATTTTCTTCGGCGGTCAAATGCTACTTAATGATAGCTTGTATAATATTAATGAATGGTTGAATAATTCTTTTACTCAATCTGATCCTAACCACGAATGGACAAGTTACCTTCCTGATTATATCGAGATCAGCCCCTTTGTTGCTGGTGTTCTGACAATAGGCTTTATTTTTGGTGCTTATATGGCAGAAACCTTTAGAGGCGCGATCTTAGCGGTAGATAAAGGTGAACTTGAAGCGGGTAAAGCCTATGGCATGAGTGCATTTTTATCCTTTCGTCGAATTTTACTGCCGCAAATGATCCGTCATGCTTTACCTGGCTTTGGTAATAACTGGTTAGTGTTATTAAAAACCACCGCACTGGTTTCTATCATTGGTTTAGATGACATGGTGCGTAAAGGGGCATTGGCTGCAGGAACCACTCAAAAACCGTTTACCTTCTATTTTACTATTGCGGTTGTATTTTTGATCTTCACCTCTATTTCCACCTTGGTACTGAATTGGGCCGAGCGTAAATACAGTATTCCGACGAGGTAGAGCCGATGGACTTTAGTATCTTTACAGAAAGCTGGGAAATCTATCTAGAAGGTTTTTACACTACAGTGTGGATGGTTACCGTTTCGCTAGTGATCGGTTTAATTTGCGCGATCCCCATAGGAATGATGCGAAATAGCAGTAATAAATTTATTGCGTTTCCAGCTTGGGCATATATTTATTTCTTTCGTGGTACGCCGCTATTGATTCAGCTTTATCTTATTTATTACGGATTAAGCCAAGTTATCAATGTTCAGGGCACAATGTGGCAAGAAGCATGGTTCTGTGCGTTAGTTGCTTTCATTTTAAATACTGCCGCATACACCGCTGAAATTATTCGAGGCTCTATTAATAGTATGCCGCAAGGTGAGATAGAGGCGGCGAAAGCTTATGGTATGGGCCCATTTCAAGCGTTTCGTCGTATTATTCTTCCTAGTGCATTACGACGAGCGTTACCTGCATACAGTAATGAAGTGATCTTCATGGTTCATGGCTCAGCCGTTGCCGGTATTGTGACGATTGTTGATTTAACAGGGGCCGCGAGAATTGTAAACTCTCGTTACTACGCGCCGTTTGAATCTTTCTTGTTTGCTGGGCTTTGTTACATGGTGCTGACGTTTGTCATAATCTGGGTATTTAAAAAACTTGAAGCGCGGTATTTACGCCATTTACAGCCATTAACTGAAATAACAGATTAATAAAGTTGAATAGAAAAAGCTCAGCATGCTAATGATAGATGCTGAGCTTTTTGTTTTATCAGCGCTTTTTTTACACCGCCACATCATCATAAAGTGGGACTGAAGTCAGTGCTGCGACTTCATCAATGTATTGACGTACGCGAGTTGGGTATTGGATCCCTTTCACGACAGTTAAATTACGTAGCATTGGAAATAGATGAATATCATCATAGCTAAGTTGGTTGCTTCGCTCAGAAGGCAATGTTACCCATTCTAATGTTTGCAGCGCTTTATTGGCCAGCTCAATGTAGTGCGAAGAGTCTTCAAAAGCTTGTTCAAAACTGACGGATAACATTGGCGTTTTTTTGTTGTAGAACCACGTTTTTGCTTCTTCAACCTGAAACTCTGGTAGATCTATTTTTAGCCAGCGTGGGTAGAGTAGGTAGGGTACACAATCTCGTGCTGCTTCAGCCCATTGTACTAATTCATCTTGATGTACTTCCGGCGCTAAAACAGGACTGCCATCGTTGTTGTCGATAAATTTAACGACATCTAGGCTTTCAGCCATATAGCTACCATCTGGCTTTTGTAAAATAGGTACCATGTTAGCGCCTACTTTTTCGATTCGTGCATCAATATCGTGATTTTGTAGGTAAACCAATTCAATATCGGCTTTTTTTAAGCCCGCAATCATCATTGCTTTTACGCAGAAAGGGCAATGATCAAATACAAACAACTTCATAATTAGTCCCTTGTGGTGAAGTAGAGTGAAGATAAAAAGGTGAGTAGAGACTCACCTTTTATTAATTATTTAAAGACAGACCAAATAGGTGCGTGATCAGAGGGTTTTTCGATACCACGTAATTCGTAGTCGATATCGGACTCAATGCAGCGCTCAGCCAGTGATGGTGTCGCAAGAATAACATCAATGCGTAGACCTCGGTTATCAACAAAGCCTTTCGAGCGGTAGTCAAACCATGAGTATTTATCATCGACGGTTGGGTGAAGTTGACGGAAAGTATCGACAAAACCCCAGTCTAGCAAGGTTTGTAACCACTCACGCTCAATCGGTTGGAATGAGCACTTACCTGTTTTTAGCCAGCGTTTAGCATTAGCAGGACCAATACCGATATCTAAATCCGTAGGGCTGATATTAATATCGCCCATCACGATCAATTCTTCATCGTTAGTGTGGGCCGTATTTAGGTAATTCATCAGATCAGCGTAGAACTTCTCTTTTGCAGGAAATTTTGTTTCGTGCTTAATATTATCGCCCTGTGGGAAATAACCGTTCATGACAGTGATGTTCTTGCCATTGTCTTGCTTAAAGGTGGCCATGATCATTCGACGTTGGGCATCTTCATCATCGGTTGGGAACCCTTTTTGTACGCTAATTGGCTCTTGCTTACATAGCATTGCAACACCGTAATGGGCTTTTTGACCATGGAAGTAAACTTTGTAGCCCATCGCTTCAACATCCGCTAAAGGGAAGGCTTCATCATGAACTTTGATTTCTTGTAAGCCGATCACATCCGGCTGATGCTTTTCAATTAAGGCTTGAAGTTGGTGAAGGCGAGCGCGTAGCCCATTGATATTGAAGGAGATAACTTTCATCATTTATTCCGATTTCTGTCAGTTTTTTAATTACGGATAAGCAAAGATACTAACATAGATATTTAACGCTGGTAGAGCCTATTTCTTTTAAATAAACGATGAGGTTAATCGATATAAAGCGAAGGTAAGAGGAATAAATGAAGGCGACGAGAAAGATAAAGAGCCGCCTTCGGCAGGTGTTATTTATGATTATGCAACGATTTTAGGTTGACCGTCAGAAGCGGTAACACCACCATCTACAGGTAGGTTAACACCGTTTACAAAGCTGGCATCATCACTTGCTAAGAAGCTCATTACCGCTGCGACTTCTTCAGGCTCTGCTGCACGACCAAGCGGAATACGTTCGTTAAATTTATTACGAATATCTTCCGGCCAGCCATTAGTCATATTGGTTTTCACTAGGCTTGGGCATACAGAGTTAACACGCACACCTTGTAGGCCAAAATCCAGTGCAAGTACACGAGTTAAGTTAACAATAGCGCCTTTAGATACGCAGTAGTAAGCTGCGCCCCAGTCAGCACCTAAACCAGAAACAGAGGCATTATTAACAATGCAGCCTTTGCTTTTGATCAAGTGAGGTAATGCATATTTAGAGCAGTAAATAGCACCATTAATATTTACGCTAGAGATCTTCTCCCAATCTTGAATGCTACCGTCTAATATTGTGCCTGGAATATGTACGCCAGCATTATTGATTAAGATGTCAATCTTATTGAAATTCTCAATGGTCTGATCAATAAGGTTTTTTACTTCAGCTTCATTTGAAACATCGGTTTTAACACACAGTGTTTTTTCTGAAATTAGCTCACTGTGTACTTTATCTAGTGCGTCCTGATAAAGATCTGCTAGAACAACAATTGCGCCTTCAGAGGCAAAACGGTGTGCCGCAGCTTTACCCATACCATTACCCGCACCTGTGATAATGACAACTTTTCCTTCAAATCTGTTCATAGCTAGCTCTTACATCATACAAATAGTGTCACTATATTAAGTCTCTCACGGATACGCGTTTGTGATGAAGATCACTTATTTTTTTAGGTACCGAGAAGGGATGAATAGCTAAAGATAATGTTGTTTTTTCTGAAATATATTTAAACAATCTGTTTACATACCCCTCGTGGTAAGTCTGTCAAATAAATAAATCAGTGTTTTATTGCTTTGAGGAAGAATTTAATATTAATGGGTTGATGAAATATAGTTATTAAAAATCAATATATTAGATTGTTAATAACAGTCTATTTTTAGCTAGAAGTTTAGGTCATGATAAAAAGAGATAAAAAATGAGTACTTTACTTGTACTGAGTGAGTTATCAGGTCTATGCTGAATGAATACGAAATACTCAAACATGTTGTTTTAAAAAGTATTTTTATCAATATGGTGCAGTAATTACCTTGTTACTGCCACGGACGAAGGAAAATATCATGTCTATTATCACTTGGATTATTGTTGGCCTTATAGCAGGTGCACTCGCTAAATGGTTGATGCCTGGAAATGATGGTGGCGGTTGGATTGCAACATGTGGCTTAGGTATTGCTGGTTCTTTTGCTGGTGGTTTCCTTGGTTCACTGTTGGGTATAGGTGCGTCGGGTCTGCTTGGTACTATTATTATTTCCACCGTCGGTGCTTTAGTGCTGCTATTTATCTATAACCGATTTATTCGTTAATTGACGATTGAGTCATGCGAAAAAGCCTAACGTAGTATGTGTTCGTTTAGAAACTACTTAGGTTAGGCTTTTATTTTCCGTCGTTATTATATGACCTGTGGAGAGGATAATTTCGCTATTAAGGATTTTCTCCAATCCGCTAACGGTTGTGGTAACTCGATGGTTTTTAGTTGTTTTAAGCTTTTTTGAATATCAGAGTGATTGTAAGCCTTTTGATTGAGTAAACTTTCACAATAACCTAGCATTGCCTCACTACACTGTGGGTAATCATGTAAAATCGTTTGATATAGCGCACCAGCTCGTTTGGGATCTTGTATCAAATTAGCTTTTGCTGTTTCTAAATGGCTTACAAGTAAACGTACATTTTCAATGATGAGCTGTTTCTCTTTTAATTCATTTAAACGGTGCTGACTGTGTTCATCGAGTTCAGATCGTGTCATTAATACTTGGTATATCTCTCCAATTAAACGGCTTTCACCATAACTGATTAGCATAGGAAGTGCTTCGATCATGACTATTGACGGAGCTTGAAGCATCACACCGAAAAATGGACTTAATCCTTTTAGTAAACGCCTTTTGGATTTTTGGATCTTTTTATCTATGTGGTAGAGACGAGCCAGTGCAATATTGGCGAAGGCGTCTAAATGTTGCTTTTTTTCACCCTGTAATCTTAGCTGAGCTAAGTGATGGATATCTTTAATAGCAGTGTGTAGTCGATGGTTATGCTGGTTTGATAATTGGTTTGTGTAAATTTGCTCGAAAATAGCGGTATATTCAGCAAAGTGTACTAGCCATAACTTATCAATAATCGGTAGATGTGTTGCTAATGTTTTCCCTGCCTGCAGAAAGTTATCAATATCATTCATATCTGCAGATAATTGAGCAACAGTTAAAGCTCGATGCGGTATGGTTGGTGTTAAGGTGAGTACCTGCATGGCGACTTCTTGAGCTTTATCGACTTGGTTATTTTGTTGATAAAGGGACGCTAGTTCATCATAAGCAAAGACACAAAGAGGGACATGCTTAATTAACCGTTTTAGTCGGTTAATCGCTTCGAGGTGATAGCCTTTCTTTGTCGCAAGTTTTGCTTCAATCAATGATAACTTATGGTGTTGAGAGTGTTGCTTAAATAAAAGTAATAATTGCTCTGCTTGCTGCCATTGTTTTATTTCGATAAGTAGCTCTAGTAAAAGCGTTTCTATATGCAGATTATGGCCTTGCTCTCGGAGTAAATGACGGCATAACTGTATTGCTTGTTGATGATCTTGCTTGTCTAAAGCTTGATATATTGGCTCTCTGTGTAAGCAAACTTTATAGACACTGATCACTCGTTGTTTTAAGGTGCCGATGTTAATGGGTTTGGTAAGAAAACAATCAGGCTCTATTCCCATTGTGGTTGAAATGACTTCAGGTGAGTGATCTCCAGAAAAAAAGATGATTCCACAATTTGAACGAATAAGGTTTTGCTGTCTGAGTAAAGACAGTAACTCACCACCATTAATATTTTGATTAAGATGGAAATCAAACAAAATAAGATCATAACGCTGGGTTTGGCATAACTGAATAGCGTGTTGGTAACAGGTCGCGATATCAATTGATTTGATCGCAATTTTATCTAAGACACTTTTAACGAGTTGAGCAGAAGAGAGCTGATCATCTACGATGAGTACTTTTATGGTGTTCCACTTTTCTTGTTCTAATTCCGTGAAACCCAAAGCCATATACTATCCATTTAATTGTTATTATTGATGTTTATGATATTTAATATGCATGTTGTTCATTATTAAATGTCATGAATAAAAGTAATCATATAATGAAATTATAGCAATTTTTTTACGTACAAATTTAGAACTTAGATGGGAAATATTTAAGAGGGAGTAAAGGTATAGATAGAAAAAAACCAGCAGCCTGAGCTACTGGTTTAAATGATGGTGGTGGGGGAAGGATTCGAACCTTCGAAGGCAGTGCCGGCAGATTTACAATCTGCTCCCTTTGGCCACTCGGGAACCCCACCACGGGGTATTGCTATATTTGGCTTTTGCCAGAAAAGACGTCAGTGACGACAACTTTTCAAATTAGATGGTGGTGGGGGAAGGATTCGAACCTTCGAAGGCAGTGCCGGCAGATTTACAATCTGCTCCCTTTGGCCACTCGGGAACCCCACCACGGGGTATTGCTTATTATTTGGCTTTCGCCAGAAAAGATGTCAGTGGCGACAGCTTTTCAAATTAGATGGTGGTGGGGGAAGGATTCGAACCTTCGAAGGCAGTGCCGGCAGATTTACAATCTGCTCCCTTTGGCCACTCGGGAACCCCACCACGGGGTATTGCTATATTTGGCTTTCGCCAGAAAAGACGTCAGTGGCGACAACTTTTCAAATTAGATGGTGGTGGGGGAAGGATTCGAACCTTCGAAGGCAGTGCCGGCAGATTTACAATCTGCTCCCTTTGGCCACTCGGGAACCCCACCACGGGGTGTTGCTATATTTGGCTTTCGCCAGAAAAGACGTCAGTGGCGACAGCTTTTCAAATTAGATGGTGGTGGGGGAAGGATTCGAACCTTCGAAGGCAGTGCCGGCAGATTTACAATCTGCTCCCTTTGGCCACTCGGGAACCCCACCACAAGTGCGGGGCGGATAATAGCAAACATTCGGATCCTGTAAAGACTTTTCTTTTAAATACTGAGTGTTTGCCTGAATTTTCATCAGATTACCAATTGTTGCTTATATTTACATTTCTTGACGTTGCTAAACCGTAGATTCAGATATGATTGCGGCAGGATTATTTATGGTGTGTTGATAATGAAAAAAATGGCCGTAGCAATATTAGTAACTGCAGTGTTATCTGGTGGTTACTTCTACTTTCAGGGAACCTCTCATGCTGCGCAAGAAAAGAAGGATGCGCGATCAAGCCGTGTTGTGAGTGTCACGACGGGAACGGTTTCTTCTATGCCTATCGCTCAATCACTTTCTTTAACTGGAAAGTTGCAAGCTGAGCACTCTGTCAATATTGCAGCAGAAACATCTGCACAGATTAAAAACATCGAGGTTAAACCAAATCAACGTGTTCAAAAAGGCACGCTATTAATTCAACTTAATGATGACAAAGCAAAAGCGGCTTTTGATGAAGCTCTAGCCTATTTCAATGACGAGCAACGTAAATTAAACGAATTTAAACGCTTAGTGAAACGTGGAGCTATCACTCAAACAGAAATTGATGCGCAGACGACCAGTGTCAATATCGCTCAAGCTCGTTTAAAAGCGGCGCGTGCTGAGCTTAATGATTATATGATCCGTGCGCCTTTTAATGGCACAGTTGGACTCTTTGATTTCAGCCAAGGTCATCGTGTTGCTGAAGGCGTGGAACTGTTGACGTTTGACGATCTTTCGACAATGCGATTAGACATTCCTGTTCCTGAACAATATCTCTCACACCTTATACCGGGAATGAAAGTTATCGCAACAAGCCAAGCATGGCCTGATCGTGTGTTTAATGGTGAAGTACAAGCGATTGATTCACGTGTTCAAACCGATTCTTTAAATATCAAAGTTCGAGTGGTATTTGATAACAAAGATAATTCACTTAAGCCTGGCATGCTGTTAGCGGCAGATATAGGTTTTGTCCCACAACCTAAAGCGGTAATTCCAGTTCAAGCGATTGAATACTCAGGAACTAAACGCTTTATCTACCTTGTTGACGATAAACAAAAAGTCCATCGAACTGAAGTGGAGCTTGGTGCCCGTATTGATAATACCGTGGTCGTTAATAAGGGGGTAGAGATTGGCGATCGTATTGTTGTTCAAGGATTAGTGAATATGCGAGATGGAATAAAAGTTTCGGATATAACAGCAACAAAGAATGATTCACAGCATGGAGCAAGTAGTTAATGTGGTTATCAGACATTTCGGTTAAACGCCCTGTTGTTGCCATTGTTTTAAGCTTATTGCTGTGTGTGTTTGGTGTGGTGTCTTTCTCTAAATTAGCCATAAGAGAAATGCCTGATGTAGAAAGCCCTGTTGTTACCGTGATGACTACATATGACGGCACATCTGCGACGGTAATGGAAAGCCAAGTTACTACTCCGATCGAAGATGAGTTGTCAGGTATTAGTGGCATTGACAACATCACCTCGATAACACGAAATGGCATGTCACGTATTTCGATTGAATTTTCGATGGATTGGGACCTTACCGAAGGTGTCAGTGATGTGCGTGATGCGGTTGCCCGTGCTCAACGACGTCTACCGGATGATGCGAGCGATCCTATTGTGTCGAAAGACAATGGTTCAGGTGAGCCTGCCGTTTATATCAATTTATCCTCATCAGAGATGGATCGTACGCAGTTAACGGATTACGCCCAGCGAGTATTGGAAGATCGTTTCAGCTTAATTAATGGGGTGAGTTCAGTCAGTTTAAGTGGTGGCCTGTATAAGGTGATGTACATAAAACTGAAACCTGAATTAATGGCAGGTCGCGGTGTTACCACCAAAGATATTATTGACGCGTTACGTGATGAAAACGTTGAATTACCCGGTGGTGAAGTACGTAATGACCAAACCGTGATGGCTGTGCGAACGGCCCGTTTATATCGCACGGCTAATGATTTTAAATACCTGACGGTTAGAACTACAGAAAATGGTACGCCGATTTACTTAAAAGATGTGGCTGATGTTGCGATTGGTGCAGAAAACGAAAATTCAACCTTTAAAAGCAACGGAGTCGTTAACTTAAGTTTGGGTATTGTCACTATGTCTGATGCTAACCCATTAGAAGTGGCAAAAGATGTTCGCGCAGAAGTCGCGCGAATGCAGAAGTTCTTACCTGAAGGGACAAGTTTAACGGTTGATTATGATGCGACGGTATTTATAGATCGCTCAATCAGTGAAGTGTACAGCACATTATTAGTCACGGGTGCTTTGGTTATTTTGGTGCTTTATGTCTTTATTGGACAAGCTCGCGCAACCTTAATTCCAGCGGTAACGGTGCCAGTATCGTTAATTTCAGCGTTTATTACCGCGTATTTCTTTGGCTTTTCAATCAACTTGCTGACCTTAATGGCATTAATTCTTGCTATTGGGTTGGTGGTCGATGATGCCATTGTGGTGGTTGAGAATATTTTCCATCACATGCAGCGCGGTGAATCACCATTGCTTGCCGCTTTTAAAGGTACCCGTGAAGTGGGGTTTGCGGTGATTGCGACCACAGCGGTATTGGTGATGGTGTTCTTACCGATTTCCTTTATGGAAGGCATGGTAGGGCGCTTATTTACTGAGTTCTCAGTATTGCTCGCGATGGCGGTCATTTTCTCTTCATTAATTGCGTTAACTTTAACGCCTGTAATGGGGAGTAAAATCTTAAAAGCTAATGTAAAACCAACTCGCTTTAACCTATGGGTGAATCGTCAGTTTGATAAGCTTGAAAATGTCTACCGCAAAGGTGTTACGTTTGCGGTTAAAAAACGCTTTATCGCACCGATTGTTGTATTAGCGTGTATTGGCGCAAGTGCTGCGTTGATGAAGGTGATCCCTGCTCAATTAGCGCCACAAGAAGATCGCGGTGTATTGTTTGCCTTTGTGAAAGGTGCAGAAGGTACCAGTTATAACCGTATGATCGGCAATATGGATGAAGTTGAAAGCCGTTTGCTGCCAATGTTGGGCAAAGGCGTATTGAAATCTGTCAGTATTCAATCACCCGCGTTTGGTGGTCGAGCAGGAGATCAAACAGGCTTTGTGATCATGCAGTTAGAAGATTGGCAAGATCGCAGTGTGTCGGCACAACAAGCATTAGGCATGGTGAGTAAAGCACTAACGGGGATTCCTGATGTGCGTGTTATTCCAATTATGCCAGGCTTTCGCGGCGGTTCTTCTGAGCCAGTTCAATTTGTGCTCGGTGGCTCTGATTATCAAGAGTTGTTTAAGTGGGCTTCGGAGCTAAAACACATTGCAGAAGACAGTCCAATGATGGAAGGGGTTGATTTAGATTATGCAGAAACGACGCCTGAGTTAATGGTTAATATTGATCGTCAACGTGCGGCGGATTTAGGTATTCCAGTTTCAGATATTGCAGAAACATTGGAAGTGATGTTGGGCGGACGAAGTGAAACTACTTTTGTTGAGCGTGGTGAAGAATACGATGTTTACCTGCGTGGTGACGAGAATCGCTTTAATAGCTCTGCTGATCTTAGTCAGATTTATTTACGAGCGAAAAATGGTCAACTTGTCACGCTTGATACCGTAGCTTCGATTGATGAAGTCGCTTCAGCGCAGAAGCTTAGCCATAACCAGAAACAGAAATCGATCACGTTAATGGCGAATTTGTCTGAAGGTTACACCTTAGGGGAAGCGTTGGATTTCTTGGATCAACAAGCGATAGAGAAGTTGCCATCGGATATAACTATTAACTATGCGGGAGAGTCGAAAGACTTTAGAGACAATCAAAGCAGTATTGCCATTGTCTTTGGTTTAGCTTTGCTAGTGGCTTACTTAGTTCTTGCTGCGCAGTTTGAAAGCTTTGTAAACCCGCTGGTGGTGATGTTGACAGTTCCTATGGGGATCTTCGGTGGCTTAGCTGGGTTATGGTTAATGGGGCAAGGGCTCAATATCTACAGTCAAATTGGTATGATCATGCTTATTGGTATGGTAACTAAAAACGGTATTCTGATTGTAGAATTTGCTAACCAATTGCGTGATAAAGGTGTTGAGTTTGAACAAGCGATCATTGATGCGTCAGTACGTCGTCTTCGTCCAATATTGATGACTGCATTTACGACTTTATTTGGCGCAATTCCGCTGATTATCTCGACGGGAGCGGGGGCTGAAAGCCGTATCTCTGTGGGGACAGTTGTGTTCTTCGGTATGGCGTTCGCGACCTTAGTGACCTTGTTTGTTATTCCTGCAATGTACCGTTTAATGGCTGGTAAGACGAAATCACCGGGTTATGTCGAAAGCTTGTTAGAAAAAGAGCTGCAACATGATTACACAGGGCGTATTAGCCATGGTGATTTACCTAAATAGATGATCTATTTATAGAGAATGCTATTAAAGAGTTAGCTTAATAAGAGGCGATAAGGATAAACCTTGTCGCCTTTTTATTTACCTTTTTATCGGTGCAAGCTTACGGCGACTACCTCTTTAGTGAGCAATCAGTTAAACTTCTGCATAGATAACTATCGAGTAATTAAACTGCACGTTTGCAGTTTTTACCCTGATCGTCCTAAAGCCCTTTATAGAAGAAAACCATGTCACAGAATCCAACTGAACAGCAGAGCCCAAAAGGGGTTCGTCTTAATAAATTCATTAGTGATACAGGCTATTGCTCACGCCGTGAGGCGGACAAGCTGATTGATCAGGGACGCGTCACTATCAATGGTCAAAAACCAGAGATGGGCGTACGAGTAATGGATAACGATGATGTGCTTATTGATGATAAGCCACTTCGTAGCAAAGAGCGTCCAATTTATATCGCGCTAAATAAGCCAACTGGGATCACCTGTACCACCGAACGTCATATCGAAGGTAACATCGTTGATTTTATTGGTCACCGCAAGCGTATTTTCCCTATTGGTCGTTTAGATAAGCCATCAGATGGCTTGATCTTCTTAACGAATGATGGCGACATCGTTAATAAGATCCTACGTGCGGGTAACTCTCACGAAAAAGAATATGTAGTCCGTGTTGATAAAGTGATCACGCCAGAATTCTTAGAGAAAATGGCATCAGGTGTTGAGATCTTAGATACGGTAACCCTACCTTGTAAGGTAACGAAAGAAACGAATTTCTCTTTCCGTATTGTGCTAACTCAAGGTTTGAACCGTCAGATCCGTCGTATGTGTGAAGCGCTTGGTTATGAAGTGTATAAACTTCGCCGTGTACGCATTATGAACATCACTATTGATGGTTTACCTAATGGTAAGTGGCGTTACTTAACTGATGATGAAATCGGTGAAATTAACCGTTTAATTGCACAATCATCAGGTACTGAAGAAGCATCAAAAGTTGATGCTGAAGGTCGTAAAATTGCTAAAGCCACCGATGCGAAACTTTACGATCACCGCCAGCAAGAAGCGCGTAATGAAAAGCGTGCTCAAGAAAAAGCGTTTAAAACCTACAGTGGTACGGGGGAATTTACTCGTCGTCCTGGTGGTCAGCGTCAAAATCGCCGCAATGAAGAAGGTGGTGAATCGCGCCAACAGCGTGGTCAGGGACGTAATGATAATCGTCGTCCAGCGCGTCCTTCAGATCGTGGTTCAAAACCAAGCTTTGGTGGTAAAAGTACTGGCATCAAAAAGTGGAAATCTAAAAGAGAAGATTAATTCACTTAAATAGATAAATAATGCCCTTTAGTTTTCTATACATTCTCTAGACAGAGTAGATAGTTTAAAGGGCGTTTTTATTTGTAGTCGTTACTCGCGATGATATTGATAAGGAAAGAGCATGAAAATTGTTGCTGTAACAGCTTGTCCTACGGGGATCGCCCATACTTACATGGCAGCAGATGCGCTAAATAAAATGGCTCATAAAATGGGAATTCAGATCCACGTTGAAACCCAAGGTGCGATGGGGATTGAAGATCAGTTAACACTGCAAGATATAGCTAAAGCAGATTTAACCTTGATTGCTTCAGATATTGAAGTAGAGCAGCGTAGCCGATTCACAGGCAGTAAAATCCATTGTGTTACTATTGAAGAGGTCTTGGTTGATCCAGAAGCTGTGCTAAAACGTTGCCAGCAATTAATTACCCAATAGCAGAGCATTACGATGTTGGAAAGGCGCCTTACGTTCTATTGTGGTCATAGTGGATTACCCCTTTATCAGTTAGACAAATTGAAAAAGCTCGCCAGCTATTTTACTGCCGATGTGCAGGTGTTTAACTTGCAATTGTTACGATCTGAATCGGTAACCAAGCCTCTGCGCGTTTCAACGCTTGCAAGTAAGCCTTATCAATTGTGTCAGCTCGTTATTACAGGCGTGGATGCTGAATTAGCCCTATTGGTGCTGACTGATATTATTCACGAATATGCTTGTCCGTTATTGTTGCCATCGAGCGATAGTAAGGGAAATGCTATTTTAAAACAGCGTATGACAATGCTGGATTTTCCTCTGTCTTTTATCACGCCAAAACAGATTCAAGCCGATAATAAAGCACAATTATTAGCAACGATGACGCGCTCGCTGGTGGATGAAAAAGTGATTAAAGTCGATGATTATCAAGAGGTGTTAGCTGCGATAGAAAAACGTGAGAGTATTTCTGCTACTGTAATGGGCAATAGTATTGCGATGCCCCATGTGATGATAGAACCTATTACTCAGCCTGCGATGGTGATTTCTTGTTGTCAGCAAATGAATTGGCACAGCGCACGAGGAGATGTAAGCAAGGTATTGATGATGGTATTACCTAAGCCCTTATCGCGTTCTGTACTCATGGCTTTTTCTCGGTTTTCAAAGCGACTACTACAAGATCGTTATGCAGATGCTTTACGCCAAGCTTCTGATAGTAATGTTATACAAGCGCTGATCATTGAGGCGATGCTAGCGTCTGATTAAAGGCTACGATATTCAGTTGGTGTACGGCCTGTTTTGTTTTTAAATACCCGACAGAAGTAATTCATATCTTGAAACCCGCATCGGGTTGCTACTTCCGCTAAACGAAAATTGTATTTCTTGAGCATAAATTTTGCGCGTTCTAACCGTACCCAGCAGATGTAATCTGCTAATCGCATATGTCCCTGTTGTCTGAATAAGCGCGAGAGGTGATTGGGGGTAATGTTAAAACGATGAGCAATAGATTCTCGGCTGATCGCGCGGTGAAAATTTTCTTGAATATAAATACAAATCCCTTGATAAAGATCTTCACAACGATTTTTTTTCACTCTATCTGGGGTATTGAGCATAGAGCGGCTATAGCTGAGGAGCGCTAACAATAGGTATTCATCCATTGGTTTTTTCGTTGGCTCTTTTGCCAGCATATTCAATGCCGATAAAATAGGATCAATAGCATGTCCTGTCGCGGCTTGGATTGAGTGTTTTTGCACATCAAAAAAGTGAGGATTGTCTTTGCTTTTGCTGACTAAACTGAAACCAATTTGTCTTTTACCAAACAGTAGGCTCAATACCGAGCATTCCGTATCCCAATTGGGTTTATTCCAACAGTTCGGTGGAATATACAGAGCATCACCCAGCATTAAGTTAATATCTCTAATGCCATACTCACCGTCTTCCAATTGATTCACATATTCGCCTTTAAGCACGAGTTCAAGACGAGGGAAATTCACTTGGTAACTAAATTGTGGCGGTGTGGTGTGATCATTAGCAAACCAAATATGGTTAAAGCTTTCTCGCTCTTCGAGAATAGAATCAATAAGATTAAGAAATACGGTATCCATAATTTGCGTTAAGTCACCCAATGTTGTGAGGAATTGTGAGTTAGCAATAAATATTTATGGCTATTTTTGTTATAGTTCAGAGCAATATTTCGTAAAACATAACTCACTTAATGGATTATATCGAATAAGGGCTTATGGTGATCTGATTGATGTACCACTTTTTGACTTATGTAACATTTAGCATTGCTTAAATGGCATTCCTCTTAGTTTTTTTCAGATTTGCTAAGTGGAATACGATTTTATCTTCATCGATGCACAACGATAATAAATTTAGGAATGAATATGGCTGGAATTCACCGTCCTGTGTTTTTTAAAATGAATAACGTGATTCAAGATTATGCATGGGGAAGTAAAACCTCGATTGAATCTTTGTTTGGTATCGCAAACCCTGAAGCGAAACCACAAGCAGAATTATGGATGGGCGCTCATGCGAATGGCTGCTCTGAAATTGAAATGCAGGGAAAAGCGGTAAAGCTGTCTGACTTTATTGCAACGGATCCGGATGCGATCATTGGTGTGCAAACCCAGCAACAATTTGGTGAGCTGCCGTATTTATTTAAAGTGTTAGCGGCAGAAAAAGCACTGTCTATTCAGGTTCACCCAAATAAGCAGCAAGCAGAAGTCGGCTTTGCCAAAGAAGAGCAAATGGGCATTGCGCGTAATGCGGCGAACCGTAATTACAAAGATCCAAACCACAAGCCAGAGTTAGTCTTTGCGTTAACGTCGTACCAAGCGATGAATGGTTTCCGCCAAATTGAAGACATTGTTGCGCAGTTCAATGCACTTGAAATTACGACTATTAGTGAGCTAGTCGCTGCATTTAATGTAAATCAAACGGAAGCGGGCTTAAGTGATTTCTTTGCGGCAATGTTATCGCTAGAAGGTGAGCAAAAAGCTTCAGCGGTAAACGCATTATTGGCTTACAGTGAAGCACATAAAGATCAGCCATTGTTTGCTTTATTATCAGAGTTAGCTGAGCAATATCCTGGTGATATCGGTTTATTTGCACCGTTAATGTTAAATGTACTAACCCTTCAACCGGGTGAGGCGATGTTTTTGAGTGCCTGTACGCCACATGCCTACATTAAAGGTACGGGTTTAGAGATCATGGCGAACTCCGATAATGTATTGCGCGCTGGTTTAACGCCAAAATACATGGATGTACCTGAGCTCGTTGCAAACACCTATTTTACGCCAATGGCGTTTGATTCATTGCTATTAGCCCCAACACAAGCAGAAAATGGTTTACATTACGCTATCCCTGTTCCTGATTTTAAGTTCAGTGTTTACAAGCAAGTAGACAATATTCGTCTTACGGTGAATAGTGCTGAAATCGTTTTTGCTATTGATGCACCTGTAACATTGACTCATAGTAATGGTGATAGTGTTGAAATAGAGAAAGGTCAGTCAGTGTTTATTCCGGCTTATACTGAGCAGTATCAAGTCACTTGTGTTGGTACTTTTGCCCGCGCCTACAACTAAGCAGATCTAACGTCCTAGCACTTATTTAAAGCGACAGAATATTCTGTCGCTTTTTTTGTTTTTGATAGTGTGAAGTCTTTCACTAAAAGTAGGCTGAGATGGAATGTCGGATGTGTGTTATTTCTAGTTAATAAAAATTTATCGCTATAGGTTTTTGTATATGTTTAAACTTTAATTTAACCTTAATTGATTGATAAAAAAAGATTTTAATCTTTACCCTATCAGTTTATTGATGTTTGAGTAAAATGTGTGATAGTTCACATCCTTGTTCTAAGGTTACATTTATCCAGTTAAAGCCTTTTCTATGCTCTATTTTGAAGCAGCCAAACACTAGACAATATTCCCATACTCAAATCCATCAAGCGCAGTGTGATGGGCGATAAAAATAATTCTTGGGGATAGAACATGATCACTTCCTTGATCAACGAAAGCTTAATTAACCTTAATCTTAAGGCGAAAACCAAAGATGACGTGTTTAATGAAATGGCTGAAATATTGGCAGCGCAAGGGCGCGTGGCTGATAAAACGCAATTCATTGCTGATGTAAAAGCACGTGAAGAATTAGGCAATACAGGATTTGAAGAAGGGATCGCTATCCCTCATGCGAAAAGTGCAGCCGTTGCACAGCCTGCGGTAGCGATTGGTGTTAGCCGTGCCGGTATTGAATACGGCGCAGAAGACGGCAAACCATCACAACTGTTTTTCATGATCGCATCACCTGATAACGGCGATAACCATCATATTGAAGTCTTAGCTGAACTTTCATCAAAGTTGATTGAAGATGGTTTTGTTGAGAAGTTCTTAGCCGCTAAGACTGAAAAAGAAGCCTTAGCCTTATTGCTTGAAGAAAAAGAGCAAGCCGTTACGCAAGCTCAAACGAAAGGTTTGATCATTGGTGTGACTGGCTGTCCTGCTGGAATTGCTCATACTTACCTTGCCGCTGAAGCATTAGAAAAAGCCGGTACTGAGCTTGGGTATGAAGTAAAAGTAGAAACTAATGGCTCAATTGGTGTCAAAAACTCCCCAACAGCTGAAGAAATTGCTCGTGCAGAAGCGATAGTGGTTAGCTGTGATAAGCAAGTCGATATGGCTCGCTTTGCTGGTAAAAAACTGATTAAAACTGGCGTAAAAGCGCCAATTAAAGATGCAAAAGGTCTTATTCAACAAGCATTAGTAGCGAAAGCTTATGAAGCTGATGGTGATGACACCTCTGATTCGAGCGAAAGCAAAGTCGCGCAAACCCGTTCGAACTTATATCGTTATTTGATGAACGGTGTATCGCACATGATCCCGTTTGTAGTTACCGGTGGTTTGTTAATCGCATTATCACTGGCCATTGGTGGTCAACCAACAGATGCCGGTATGCAGATCCCTGCGGGTAGTTTATGGCAAAAAGTGCTCGATGTTGGTGTTGTTGCGTTTACTTTAATGATCCCAATTCTTGCGGGTTACATTGCTTTTGCGATTGGCGACCGTCCTGCGTTAGCACCGGGTTTTATCGGTGGTTGGATTGCTAATAACGGTTCATTTTATGACGCAAGTGCGGGTACTGGCTTTATTGGTGCCATTGTTGCGGGCTTGCTTGTGGGTTACTTCGTTCGCTGGGTTGCAACACGTAATTATCATAAGATGGTGCAGCCATTAGTGCCGATTCTTATTGCGCCAATTACGGGTACCTTGTTTATCGCTAGCTTATTTATCTTCGTTATTGGTGCGCCAATCGCTGGATTAATGGATAGCATGAACAGCATGCTTACTGAAATGAGCACAGGTAACGTAGTATTACTCGGTATTGTACTGGGTGGTATGGCTGGCTTTGATATGGGCGGTCCCTTTAACAAAGTCGCGTTCTTGTTCTCTGTTGGTATGATTGCAAACGGTCATACACAGTTCATGGGTGCAATGGCATGTGCTATTCCAGTCGCTCCTTTAGGCATGGGCTTAGCAACAGTACTTGGTCGTAAGTTAAATATCTTTGAGCAATCAGAAGTTGAAGCCGGTAAAGCGGCAGGTGCAATGGGCTTAGTAGGTATCTCTGAAGGTGCAATTCCATTTGCAGCGCAAGATCCGCTGTCGGTGATTCCAGCAAACGTGTTAGGTAGTATGGTTGCTGCAGTGATGGCGTTCTCTTTCGGTATTACCAACAGCGTAGCACACGGTGGTCCAGTTGTTGCTCTACTGGGTGCGATGAACAAACCGGTTCTTGCCCTATTATGTATGGCATCAGGTATGGTCGTTACTGCTCTTGTTGCGGTAACACTTAAGAAAGTACGTAAAGCGAAGGCTGAACGAGCATTAGCGACAGCTTAACCTCTAATTTAAAGAGTTAAATAAAAGCGATAGGTGAAAGCCTGTCGCTTTTTTTGTTTTGGAAAGATGGCACTGGCGGCAATTTGTACACTTGTTCTTGCAATCTATCGGACAACTTTGCACTATGTCTGTATTAGTAAAAATTAAAAATGCATGTAAGCATAGAGATATCACAGAGGAAGTAATGGCAGGAAATACGATTGGACAACTATTTCGCGTCACCACATTTGGCGAAAGCCATGGCTTGGCGCTGGGCTGTATTATAGATGGCTGCCCACCGGGACTCGCATTAACTGAAGCTGATATGCAGCATGACTTGGATCGCCGTCGTCCGGGAACATCAAAATATACCACGCAACGTCGCGAACCGGATGAAGTGAAAATTCTATCTGGCGTATTTGAAGGTGTAACAACGGGCACATCTATCGGTCTCTTGATTGAAAATACCGATCAACGCTCTAAAGATTACTCGAATATTCAAGACTTATTCCGTCCAGGACATGCTGATTACACTTACCATCAAAAATACGGGGTACGAGATTATCGTGGCGGTGGTCGCTCATCTGCTCGTGAAACGGCAATGCGTGTTGCTGCAGGTGCTGTGGCAAAGAAATACCTAAAGCAAGTACATGGCATTGAAGTACGCGCTTACCTATCACAAATGGGTGACGTAAAAATAGATAAAGTAGATTGGGAGCAAATCGAGCAAAACGCCTTTTTCTGCCCTGATATCGATAAAGTTGAAGCTTACGATGAATTGATCCGTAAGCTGAAAAAAGAAGGCGACTCAATCGGTGCGAAAATTACCGTGGTTGCGCAAAATGTCCCTGTTGGTTTAGGTGAACCCGTTTTTGATCGCTTGGATGCCGATATTGCGCACTCTTTAATGAGTATTAATGCGGTAAAAGGTGTTGAAGTTGGTGATGGCTTTGATGTGGTTGAACAACGTGGAAGCGAACACCGTGATGCGATGACACCGGAAGGTTTTAAAACTAATCATGCTGGTGGCATTTTAGGGGGTATTTCATCTGGTCAAGATGTTGTGGCACATATTGCGCTTAAGCCAACATCAAGTATTACGGTTCCTGGTGAAACCATTACTAAGCAGGGTGAATCAGCGGAAGTTGTGACGAAAGGTCGCCACGATCCATGTGTTGGCATTCGTGCGGTACCTATTGCTGAAGCCATGTTAGCGATTACTTTAATGGATCATCTATTACGTCATCGTGGTCAAAACGCAGATGTTGCTACCGATACACCGAAGATTTAACCAAATAAACTAATTGATATATAAAAGCCACGCCTTGACATATTCAGCGTGGCTTTGCTTTATCTAATAATACGTTGAGCTTTAGTGGAAGGTTTCTTCTTTAAACTCAAACACAGGTAAGCTCCAGCTAAAATAGACAGCAGCCATGCGTAGACTAAAACCTGTAATTAAAGTAATGAGTGTGGTGATATCAGGATGGATACCTATATACGACATGGCGTAATACATAATACCTGCAATAAATGCGACCGATGCATAAAGCTCTTTATGTAGCACCATAGGTTTACGGCGAGTGATCATATCACGTAGCAGACCACCAAATACGCCTGTCACTACCGCCGCAACAACACAAATAATTGGAGAAAGCCCCATTGTCATTGCAACTTGGCATCCAATAATACTAAAAACGATTAAGCCGATAGCATCGAGCAAGATAAACACTTTATGAAAACGAACTACCCAACGGGCAAAATAGGTAGTTAAAATCCCTGCAACGCACGTGATCACTAAATATTGTGGGTGAGCGACCCAACCTAGTGGATAGTGACCGAGTAAAATATCTCGTACCGTGCCGCCACCAATTGCAGTAGCACTTGCAACCAGCATTACCCCAAACCAATCCATGTGGCGTTTACCTGCTGCTAATGCACCGGTCATTGCTTCTGCAGTAATGCCAATAATATATAAAATTGAAAGCAGCATGATATTCATCGTCCAAAAAGAAATTGAACTGATTGTATTTGTGATAGTCATCTACTTCTAATGAAAAGAAAATGGTTATACATGAATTTAATTCATCCTAAATTAATAGCTGAGTATTTAAGTTTGTTATGCTTTGAGTGGCGTATTCTTATTTTTATTAGAATAGTTGACTGAAAAGTAAGCAAAAATTGTCATCTCTTTATAAAATGACAATAACATGACGTTTGTCATAGTCTGTCACCTTAAGAATATTCGCACTTAGATTCACTGCATTGTATAATCGATAAGTTATGTATTTTAGAAGTTACCATTAGTATGAGACATGATTACAACGACTTAATCGTTATTTTCAATGGGGTATTTTTAGACAGTCTCAATACAGAGTTACTTCTAGGCGGTGAAGAGCCAATTTATCTGCCTGCTTCTAGTGAGCGACAGCATAATCAGATAATTTTTGCTCGTGGCTATTTTGCCTCGGCAATGCATGAGTTAGCACACTGGTGTATCGCAGGTGCTGAGCGACGCAAATTAGAGGATTATGGTTATTGGTATGAACCTGATGGACGCTCTGAAGCTGTTCAAGCAGCATTCGAGAAAGTAGAGATTAAACCACAGGCCATAGAGTGGATTTTATCAGCAAGTTGCGGATTTACATTCCAAGTAAGCTGTGACAACTTGAGTGGTGACTGTGAGCCTGATAGGGTAGCATTCACGTTTAAAGTGCGTGAACAAGTACTAACCTATTTAGAGTACGGAGTTCCAGAACGAGCAAAAATGCTATCTGATGTATTTCGAGCTTTTTATGGTATTAAACAGTTAACAGAACAGGATTTCACATAACACGTTCGATATAATGAAATGGGTTGTGTATAGGATAGGAAATGACAATTCAAGAATACGAAGAGAGGCTATTGCAGCTTATCGACGATGGAATAGACACTGCAACAGACGATGAGCTGTTTGCTGGTGGTTATTTGCGTGGGCATATTTCATTAGCGGCTGCTGATTGTGAATTAGAAAATGAATCACAACTGTCAGCAATGAAGGAAAAAGTAGAGCGAAGCATTGCTGATGCAAAAAGTGAGCTTTCTCCATCAGATTATGTTCTTGTGTGCCAAATGTGGCAAAAAGTTTCGGCTTAGTTTTAGGTTTGTGGAAAAATAATGAGTGATATTCAAGCTGTAAATAACTCTCCAAGTGATGAGATTGATTTAGTTGAGTTAGTCAAAACGCTTTGGCAAGGTAAAGTGACGATAGCTGTATGTTCAGTCGTTTTCACAGCCTGTGCTATTGTTTATGCATTCACGGCTCAGCAGTGGTGGACATCGAAAGCTGTTATAACAGCAGGGCAGTATCAAAATACTGCTAATATTCGGAGTCAAATAACAAATCTCTATGCTGTTATTAATAATCCTGCAAAAATCAATGGAATTTTGAGTAGTGATGCTTTATTAAGTGATTACATTACAGAGTTTAATGCCTTTGATAATAAAAAAGCGTTTATTGAAAATAATGAGATTATGAAGCAATATGCTGATGAAGCAAAGCTTACTGATGAAAACAAAGCACAGTTTATCACTCGCTGGGCAAAAAGAATTTCAGCATCACAACCCGATAAAAAAAATCAACCAGATTTTTATCAACTGAGCTTTGAGGCGACGTCTTCAACATTAGCACACGATCTTTTAGTTGCGTACTCAGATGCTATCTCAAATAAAGTTCGTAATGATTTAATTGATGAACTTGATGCTAAAATTTCATATCACCAACAAATTTTACAAGCTAACAAAATATCGTTAGAGGCTAATGCTAAACAACAGCTAGCAAATGAATTAATCAAAACAAATTATGCTTTAGATATGGCTAAATCAGCTGATGTAACTAAACCATTAGCCGATATGAACAATAATGGTGAGTTATTCCAAATCGATCTTGGAACAGAAGCTCTAACTGAAAAAAGTAAGGTTCTTAAAAAAATTACAGATCTTAGTGTGTTCCAGCCTCAGCTTGGAATTATTCAAACTAAATTAGAGTTACTCTCTAAAATTAAAATGGATCATAATCTAGCCTTAAAAAGTGTTCGCTATTTGCAAAATATTGATTATCCAATCAGTCGTGATAAGCCAAAGCGCCCACTCATTGCAGTATTAGGTTTCTTACTTGGTATGATGCTCGGTGTTGCAATTGTTTTATTAAAGAGCGCGTTTAATAAAAACGCTAAATAAAATAATTTAACGTAGAATAAAATTAGAAAATAAATGAAAGGCTAAGTACTATATTACTTGGCCTTTTTGTTTACTTTCGATTATTGAATATAATTAAACGGAGTTAACCATGTTCAACAAAATCCTCGCGGTATGTGTTGGCAATATTTGTCGCTCTCCTTCGGGTGAACGTCTTTTGCAGAAAAAGTTGCCAGCGAAACATATCGCCTCTGCGGGTATTGCAACTCAAAAAAGTGGGTTAGTTGGTAAGAGTGCTGATGCGATGGCATGTGAGGTGATGGAGCAATATGGTGTGGATTTATCCGATCATAAAGCGCAGCAATTAACGCCTGAGTTATGTCATGAATATGATCTGATTTTAGTGATGGAAAAAGGCCATATTGAAGCTGTAACCAATATAGCTCCTGAAGCTCGAGGTAAAACTATGTTGTTTGGACAATGGATTGGTCAACGTGATATTCCTGATCCATACCGTCAAAGTTGTGAAGCGTTTGAGCATTCATTAATGTTAGTGGAGCAAGCCTCACAAGCCTGGGTGGCTAAACTTTAATCTTCCGTTTATAAATATGGTTTATTTATTGAGTCAGTAGTGCGTTATTTGCGTGTTACAAGATTGTTTATCGTTGATTTCGTGAGCCTGATCCGATTCTAGTTGTTAATATTTCTATCATGGTAATGGCTCTGTCATTATCAAAAATTGGACGAAATATAAACACAAGGAATGTTCGTGGATATTATTCACCATGGAGCAAAAACTGGCGTAACAGGATCGTGCCATGAGTTAGTGATTGGTAATAGCAGCCTATTAATTGATTGTGGTCTGTTTCAGGGTGCTGAAAGTAAGAATAATAAGTTTGATATTGAATTCGATGTTAAACGTATTGAAGCGCTCTTGATCACTCATAGCCATATTGATCATATTGGTCGTATACCATGGTTACTTGCCGCTGGTTTTACCGGTCCAATTTATGCGACAGAAGCAACGGCAGCATTATTGCCATTAATGCTTGAAGATGGTTTAAAAATCCAATTAGGTTTTAACTCTCAGCAATGTAAGCAGTTTACACAACTTATTCAGCAAAAAATACGTCCTGTCCCTTATGATTGTTGGGCGAAAGTCGTTTTATTAAATGGAGATAGTGTCTCTGTTCGCTTTCGTCAAGCTGGTCATATTTTAGGTTCTGCCTATATCGAAGTAGAGCTTCCTGATCAAAATATTGTAGTATTTAGTGGCGATCTCGGCCCTTGCAATACACCGCTATTAACCGATCCAGTTTCCCCTGACAAAGCTGATGTACTTGTAATTGAAAGTACTTATGGTGATAAAGCCCTACATGATACCCAGCAACGTGAAGCTCATTTGCGGAAAATTATAGAACATTCATTACAAGATGGCGGAGCAATTTTAATTCCAGCTTTCAGCGTGGGTCGTACACAAGAGCTATTGTTTGATATCGAGAATATATTAGCTGATGTGTTAACAGGTTCGAGTCATGATAATACCTATCGTCGTTGGAAATCATTACCAGTGATCTTAGATTCACCATTAGCCTTGAAGGTGACGGAGCAATATCGCCATTTTCAAGAGTTATGGTCAAAAGAAGCAAAAGATCGACGTTATATGGGGCGTCACCCTCTTTCTTTTGAACAGTGTATTACGATAGAAACACATCAAGATCATATCGAGTTAGTTAATCGTTTAAAGCACTCAGGGGAGCCTGCGATTATCGTTGCCGCAAGTGGAATGTGTGCAGGCGGACGGATTGTTAATTACTTAGAAGCGTTATTGCCAGATTCCAGAACGGATGTCATTTTTGCTGGATATCAAGCAGAAGGAACACTGGGACGTGCGTTATGTAATGGCGATGAAGTGGTTGAAATACATAATCAAGCGATAGATGTTGGAGCTAATATTTATCAAATGTCTGGCTATTCGGCTCATGCTGCACAAGATGATTTAGTCAAGTTTGTTGCTGGGATCAATGAGGGTCCTACAGTGATCCGTGTTGTTCATGGTGATGTTGTTGCGCAAACACAACTGGCAAAATGTTTACAAGACTGTAAGCCCGAAGCCCATATCATTATTGCTGCTCATGAATAGCAATATGATTCAATAGTATTTCTAATGTCTTTATTTTGAGAGTGATTACGCTGTTTGCTCTCAATATAATAAGATGCTTTGTATTGAATAAAATTAATGGTTTAAATTTCATTTCAATTATAAATAAGAGCTGAATCTGAAAAATATCTAAAATTTAGTCTTTACGCTTTTTATTTATCCCTTCTTATCAATATTCAAACTAAGGTAGTCATTACTCTATATTGGCTTATTGTTATCTTAGCTGTTGTTCTTTTTTATTGTGAAGCTAAAAGCATTAGCCGCTAGTTATAATGATAAATAAGGACATTTATGAAAGCGATTTTACCTCTTACGATAGCCGCTCTATTAAGCTCTTCAGCAGTTGCCGCTGATTCTCCTGTTGTTGCGGGTTACTTTGCCGACTGGCAATACAATAATGAAGCTAATCCTTATACTGTTAAAGATATTCCTGCAGATAAGCTTACTCATGTTATTTATGCTTTTTTAAGCATGTGTGGTCCACATCAAGGTGCGAGTGATGCGGTACAGAAACAAATTGAAGCTGCATGTCAGGGTAAAGAGCCTTTTAGTGCGGTGATAGTTGATCAAGTATCAGCATTACAGAAAGATTTTGGGCCGACGAAAGCTAAGGTTGCTTATAAAGGACATTTTGCTCAGCTTAAAGATTTAAAAAATGAAAAGCCGGAATTAAAAATATTGCCTTCTTTTGGTGGTTGGACAATGTCTGAACCTTTCCATGCAATGGCAAAAGATAAAGCATCGATTGAGCACTTTTCAAAATCAGCTGTTGAACTTATTGCTCAGTATGATTTTTTCGATGGTATTGATTTAGATTGGGAGTACCCAGGTGGTGGCGGTTTAACAACCTCTCCTTGGAATCCTGATACTAAATTATCGGATGAGCAGAAAGCATCAGAAAAAGAAGCGTATACCCATTTAGTTAAAACACTACGTGCAGAGTTAGATAACTTAGAGAAAAAAACAGGGCGTGAATATGAGCTTTCTACTGCTGTTGGTGTAGGAAGTAAAGCAGAGTCAATTGATTGGGCTGCTGTTGCTCCGCACTTAACTAATATGTTTGCGATGACTTATGATTATTTAGGTGGATGGGGGACACAAACAGGGCATTTAACTAATCTTCATGCAACGGATAATGGTTGGTGGGGAATGGGCACCGATGTCTTTGTGAATAAAATGATTTCTCTGGGGATCCCTGCTGATAAATTAGTTGTTGGTGCGGCATTTTATGGTAGAGGCTGGGAAGGAACCAAAGGATTTGATGGCAAAGCCATTCCGAAAGAGCTTTCTTCTACGCAAGGTGCAAGTTTTGGTACGTCAGCACAAGAGCCTGGTTACTTTATGTATTGGGACTTAAAACGTAACTATACAAAAGCACAAGGCTATATCTCAGGTTATGACGAGAAAGCTGAGGCACCTTACTTGTGGAATGAAGAGAAACAAGTCTTTATTAGTTATGATGATTCACGCTCGGTAAAAGCCAAAGCTGATTGGGTGAAGAAAAACAAGCTTGCAGGTCTTTTTGTATGGGATTTATCTGGCGATGAAAATAATGAACTAATGAATGTTATGTCGGCAGAATTGAAGTAACGGTAAAATAAAGAAAGCGCAATAAGTTATCCGCTAGTAATTAGAGGATAGTCATTGCGCTTTTTTATTAATTTATAGTGCCTGAATTGCTTTGCCTTTAAGTAGCTTTCTAACCCACATGCGACCTGGGTGGAGCGCTTCAAGTACGTCAAGTGGTAGTGGTAGTGGGTCACCACAAATTTGCGATGCTAAGAGTTCACCGAGTAATGGTGCTGAGCTTAATCCACGAGAGCCTAAACCAACAATAGCAAAAAGATTGCTATAGATTGGGGCAGCTTTCGCTGACGTTTGATTATCTCTAAGATCATCGTATTGCTGTAATAAATCATCATAACGACAAACATTACCCACATACGGTAAGTGATCTCGTACTGCACAACGAATACCAACACGTGCTCTGTTGTGAACATCAAAGCCATCGATATCAATTTGTTTAGGCCACTCAACATTAGGTAAGCAGTTTACTAACCGTTGCTTGTTATCTTGTTGGTCGTTTTCATTAAAATTAAGATCAATATTACGACGATCGTAACTTGCTCCAATGCAGTGGCTTTGGGTTTCTGGGTTTATTGGAGTGAGATAGCCGTCATAACAAAGCACCGTTTTTAGCTCGCCCAGTGATGGGTTGGTCGGCACGTGGCTGACTTGCCCGCGTACAGAAGAAGCAGGGATCTGCTGGGTTTGAGGATATTGATTAAAGCGGTGACCATTAGCCAAAATAACTGTGCTATGCCGCGTTTCACTACCATCTGTAAAAGTCAGTTGCCATTGAGTTTTGTTAACTTGTTCTAGCTGACATAATTCTTTTTGTGTTTGTAGCGTCAGTTTCCCTTCATTAACGGCATGTTCAATTAACGCTGTGGTTAACTCTTTAGGTGATAGCCATCCGCCAAGTGGGTAATGAACACTTTCAAAACCGGTTTCAATACCCGTGATTTGTTTGGTTTGTTCCTTATCGAGATGATGAACAAGTTCAGATGCAAAACCACCATTGATGATATTTGCGAGTTTATGGCTTGATTTATCATCCCACGCCAGTTGAGTTACGCCACACCAGTTATGACTAAAATCGCTGTGAATTGCGGCTTGCTCTATAAGTTGTCGTGCATAGATAAAAGCGCTAGAGAAAAAACGGGATAACTTATCATTATTGCCATTCAATAGCGGGTAGACAGCGCCTTGTCGGTTGCCTGATGCACCTTCAGCAAGTTCATTGTCAGCGCAATATAATGTGACATTTTGACCTCGACGAAGCAAAGACAGTGCGGTAGTTGCAGATGCGATACCACCACCAATAATCGCAATATTTGCGTTTGGCTCTGTCTGTGCTTCACGATTATACCAAGGCATAATATTCGTTTTATGCTGACGTTCAACAACGTGACCTACGATCATGTCACGTTTAGTACCAAAGCCCTTGGTTTTGCGCATATCAAAACCGGCTTCTATTAACCCTCGACGAACAAAGCCCGCAGCGGTAAAGGTTGCTACGCTACAATCTTTACGTGCCATTTTAACCATGCCGTTAAATAAGTTTTGATTCCACATTTCAGGGTTTTTGCTAGGGGCAAAACCATCAAGGAACCATGCATCGACGATACCCTCATCGCCAACCCATACTTGAGGCATACAATCTTTAATATCACCAAACCAGAGGTCTAAGGTGATCATGCCATCTTCTAATACGATACGATGACAGTCTGCAATAGCGGGTGGGTAATGGGCATGAAGTTGCTCTGCAAACTCAGCAAGTTCAGGCCATGCTTGATGGGCTTTAATCAAATCTTGCTGAGTTACCGGGAATTTTTCAAAGCTGATAAAATGTAGCTCAGTGGTTGTGGCATCAGGGTGTTGAGAGCGGTAATCTTTAAATGCTTTCCATACGGCTAAAAAGTTTAATCCGGTACCAAATCCTGTTTCTGCAATAACAAAACGACGTCGATCGCCGTCAATCCAGCGCTCAGGTAAGCCATTTTGCTTAATGAAAACATAGCGCGTTTCTTCTAATCCATTAACGTTGGAGAAGTAGACATCATCAAAGTTATTTGAGACGGGGGTTCCCACATCATTCCAATCAAGAACAGCATTTTCAATTTGTAAGGGGGATTTTTCTTGTTGTGAAGAAGACAAAAGGGAAACCTCTTTTATAACGGACAAACGATTATGAAAAACTTGGTTTAAATATCACCACTTTTAGGCGTAATATAGAAAGAAATGGCAATTTTGAACCGATTGTACCCGAATATCAGGAAAGCTGACCACTTTTTACCACTAAAGCCGTTATAGTCGATAGCTCTGTTATCTCGGTATAACAAACGCCAAACCGCTTTAAGATATGATGTTCCGTTAAGACGGTAAAATTGCTGTTATGAACGTGCATCTTAAAGCCGTTTGGGAGAAAATCCACCGTAGAGATAGTTCACGGTTAGGCTATATCCAATTAATTTTAGTAGGAAGTCATCATGAAACGAGCCGTAATTACAGGCATGGGCATTGTATCTAGTATTGGTAACAACGTTGCAGAAGTACTAGAGTCATTGAAAACAGGCAAGTCAGGCATTAATTTTTCTGAGCAGTTTGCTGAAATGAAACTACGTTCAAATGTTTGGGGTGATTTGAAAATTAACCCAGCAGAACATATTGATCGTAAAAAAATGCGTTTCATGGGTGACGCTGCCGCTTTTGCTTACCTATCAATGGAACAAGCGGTTGCCGATTCAGGCTTAGCTGAAGATCAAGTTTCTAATGAGCGTACTGGTCTTGTGGCAGGTTCAGGTGGCGCGTCTTCGCATAATCAATACATTGCAGTTGATACGCTACGTGAAAAAGGCGTGAAACGTGTGGGTCCTTACATGGTACCCCGTACAATGTCTTCAACGGTTTCTGCGTGTTTAGCTACACCGTTTAAGATCCGTGGTGTTAACTACACCATGAGCTCTGCATGTGCAACATCTGCACACTGTATTGGTCACGCATTAGAGCTAATTCAACTGGGCAAACAAGACATTGTTTTTGCCGGTGGTGGTGAAGAGCTCGATTGGTCATTAACGATGATGTTTGACGCAATGGGCGCACTATCAACCAAATATAATGATGATCCATCAAAAGCATCACGTACTTATGATGCTGATCGCGATGGTTTCGTGATTTCTGGTGGTGGCGGTATGGTTGTGGTTGAAGAGCTAGAACACGCACTAGCACGTGGCGCAAAAATCTACGGTGAGATCGTCGGTTATGGCGCAACATCTGATGGTTACGATATGGTTGCACCTTCAGGTGAAGGCGCAGTTCGTTGTATGAAGATGGCGATGCAAGATCTAGATGCGCCTGTTGATTACATCAATACTCACGGTACATCAACGCCTGTTGGTGATGTGAAAGAGTTAGGTGCAATCCAAGAGCTATTTGGCGAAAACAGCCCTGCAATTTCTGCAACAAAAGCCATGACGGGTCACGCATTGGGTGCGGCGGGTGTGCACGAAGCGATTTATTCAACATTGATGTTAGAGCACGGTTTTGTTGCACCAAGCATCAATATTGATAACCTAGACGAAGCAGCACAAGGTCTTGATATTGTGACTGAGAAGCGTGATGTTGAACTGAAGACTGTTATGTCTAACAGCTTTGGTTTTGGTGGTACTAACGCAACACTAGTGATTAAGAAATACGAAGCGTAATCGTATTTAATTACTCACCGTTTATATTAAGAAAGAGCCATAAGTGATTATGGCTCTTTTTTTATTCACTCTTTTTCAATAATACAGTGAGATAGTTGTTAGTTATTGCTGCTTTTGTTTTTTTAACATGTTTTCAGTTACACTAAAGTCAGTAGGCAAGGGTTGAATTACAGTTACTTGCACATTTATTCATTGAGGTTAGGTAATGAAAATTACTGTGGTGGGAACCGGCTATGTCGGTCTGTCTAATGCGGTGCTGTTATCTCAGCATAATGAGGTTGTTGCACTCGATATTATTGAAGAGAAAGTTGCGTTAATTAATCAAGGTCTCTCTCCAATTGTTGATACGGAAATTGAAGCGTTTTTACAGCATAAAGTATTGAACCTTGTAGCAACAACGGATGCATCACATGCTTATGATGGCGCTGAATTTGTCATTATAGCGACCCCAACTGATTATGATCCGATCACAAATTACTTTAATACCAGCTCAGTAGAAGCCGTTATTAAAGATGTGATCGAGAAAAATCCATCAGCGACCATGGTGATTAAATCAACCGTGCCTGTTGGATATACAGAAAGTATTAAAAAACAGTTCGGCATTACAAATATTATGTTCTCGCCAGAGTTTTTACGTGAAGGTCGTGCACTGTACGATAATTTACATCCTTCTCGTATTATTGTCGGTGAACGTTCAGAGCGAGCTGAGATCTTTGCAGGACTATTAAAACAAGGTGCTGAAAAGCAAGACATTGCCGTTTTATTTACAGATTCTACAGAAGCAGAAGCGGTAAAATTATTTTCCAATACTTACCTTGCGATGCGTGTGGCTTATTTTAATGAACTTGATAGCTATGCGGAAGCATTAGGCTTGGATAGTCGTCAGATTATCGAAGGCGTAGGTTTAGACCCTCGCATTGGCAATCATTATAATAATCCATCCTTTGGTTATGGTGGTTACTGCTTGCCGAAAGATACTAAGCAATTACGCGCGAATTACCGTGACGTGCCGAATAACATTATTGGTGCGATTGTGGATGCGAATACCACACGTAAAGACTTTATTGCAGATTCAATTATTGCCAAACAGCCTAAAGTGGTTGGGGTTTATCGCTTAATAATGAAATCGGGGTCAGATAATTTCCGTGCATCCAGTATTCAAGGCATCATGAAACGTATAAAAGCCAAAGGTATTGAAGTGGTGGTGTTTGAACCCGTACTGGAAGAAGATGAATTCTTTAATTCGAAAGTCATCAAAGATCTTGAAGCATTTAAAGCGATGTCTGATGTGATTGTTTCTAATCGTATGGCGGTTGAACTTCAAGATGTACAAGAAAAAGTATATACCCGAGATTTATTCGGGGCTGATTAAGTAAAGCAGGGAAGCCGAAATGAAAATCCTTATTGATGAAAATATGCCGTATGCGTTGGCGTTGTTTAGTGAGCTTGGTGAGGTCATCGCCAAACCAGGTCGAAATTTAACGGCTGATGATTTGGTAGGGATTGATGCCCTGATGATCCGCTCGGTGACGAAAGTTAATAACAGTCTGTTAGAAAAAGCCGATAAGTTAAAATTTGTGGGAACTGCAACAGCAGGACAAGATCATGTTGATCAACCGCTATTAGCTGAGCGTGGTATTACTTTCACAGCAGCACCAGGCTGTAACAAAGTGGGTGTTGCTGAGTACGTACTGAGTAGCTTAATGGTATTAGGCCAGCAACAAGGCTTTTCTATTTTTGATCGCACTGTTGGGATCATTGGTGCTGGTAATGTTGGCTCATATTTGGCGAAATGTTTAGATGCATTAGGTATTCGTTATCTGCTTAACGATCCATTAAAGCAAGCGCAAGGCGATGCGCGTCAATTTGATTCAGTTGAAACGCTACTTGCTGAGTGTGATGTCATCACAACCCATACCCCGTTAACTCGCGATGTCGAGTTTCCAACTCATCACTTAGTCAACGACGCTTTTCTAAATGCATTAAAACCCAATGCTATTTTAATTAATGCGGCACGTGGTCCTATTGTTGATAATAGTGCTTTAAAAGCGGCCTTAGTGGCTTCTCATAATGGTACAGGGAAGGCACTTACAGCAGTACTTGATGTGTTTGAGCAAGAGCCATTGGTGGATTTAGAGCTACTACCGTATTTAGCTTTTGCGACACCGCATGTAGCTGGATACGGGCTTGAAGGTAAAGCGCGTGGAACAACCATGGTTTTCAACCGCTTTTGTGAGTTTCTAGGTGTTGATAAGCAGGTAGATGCGAGTGAACTATTGCCTGTTGCGCCAATTCCTCAAGTTGAATTAAGTCGTCAATGGGACGAGGCAAGTTTATTTAGCCTTACCCAATTGGTGTATGATGTACGTAAAGATGACGGTATGTTCCGTCGTCAAATGCAGCTAGCTGGTGACGATAACAGCAAAATGGCCACTGCTTTTGATATGATGCGAAAAAACTACTGGGATCGCCGTGAATATAGTGCAATTACAGTAGCAGGCAAGGCCGATTTTGAGGTAGAGTCGCTGGCTAAATTAGGTTTTACAGTAGTAGAGGTCACTCAATGAGTCAGGAATATGATATCGCAATACTAGGCGCAACAGGTGCTGTCGGCGAAGCTATGGTCGAGGTGCTAGAAGAGCGTAATTTTCCTGTTCGCAATCTTTACTTGCTGGCAAGTGATCGTAGCTCTGGCAAAGTGTTACGTTTTAAAGGTAAATCAATCCGTGTGAAGAACGTGGAAGATTTCGATTGGGGCCAAGTTCAAATTGCTTTGTTTTCAGCAGGCGCTGAAGCATCACGTCATTGGGCGCCTATTGCCACAGATTTTGGTGTAGTGGTGATCGATAACACATCTGAATTCCGTTATGAGTATGATGTTCCGTTAGTGATCCCTGAAGTAAACCCTGAAGCGATTGCTGATTACCGCAACCGTAATATTATTGCAAATCCCAATTGCTCTACGATTCAAATGTTAGTTGCTCTTAAGCCAATTCAAGATGCTTATGGTATTGATCGTATTAATGTTGCGACTTATCAATCGGTATCTGGCTCTGGTCGTAAGGGAATTGATGAGCTTGCCGGTCAAACAGCAAAATTGCTAAATGGTTTGCCAGCTGAAAACAGTGCTTATGACAAGCAAATTGCATTTAACTGCATACCTCATATCGATGAGTTTATGGATAACGGTTACACCAAAGAAGAAATGAAAATGGTGTGGGAAACACAAAAAATTCTTGGCGACTCAAGTATTCGTGTTAACCCAACTTGTGTGCGTGTTTCTGCTTTCTTTGGTCATGCAGAAGCGGTACATGTTGAAACGCATCAACCTGTTGTCATCGAAGATGCAATTAATCTACTTGAAAATACTGATGGTATTGAAGTCTTCCATGGTACTGATTACCCAACACAGGTAACAGATTCAGTAGGTAAAGATCACGTGATGGTAGGTCGTATCCGTGAAGATATAAGCCACCCATGTGGTCTGAATATGTGGGTTGTAGCTGATAACGTTCGTAAAGGTGCGGCAACAAATAGTATCCAGATTGCTGAAAAGCTAATTGAAGAATATTTGTAAAAGAAATAAAAAAAGGAGCAAGAGATTGCTCCTTTCTCATTTCCATGATCTTGCTGGTAAAACCCTAAGTAGTCACTTGACATACATCGTCAGCTAGCAAAAATTAGCCATAACAACCTTAAGATTTTCTTTATGTTGTCGTTATATGTGTAGTTTGTAGAACATATAAGCAACTCGTATTGTTTCGAAATGCGTTCATTGAATTAACGTTTTCGGCTTATTTATCTCTGCCAGAGAGGAACGCAGGCAGTGTCTGATATCCCTAAGATAGTAAAGCGCTTTATTGTACCGGTAGCTTTCGTTACCATTTCTTCTTATTTGCCTGTGGTGAATGCGAATACTGTTCGGATTATTGGCCCGTCGAATGAGGATGGATCCTATTCGCAAGCGAGCCGAGGTATTGATACACCTGATCTGCGTTCAATTTCGCAGTCTAACACCGCACCACTTTCTACTCGTCGTTATGGCCCTACAGGTGAAAAAGAAACCTTGTGGTCAATCGCATCTCGAAATCGTCCTAATGCTTCAGTATCTGTATACCAAGTTATCGGTGCTATTTATCACGTTAATCCACAAGCATTTGAAAACAGCAATATTCATGGATTGATCCCTGGTAGTACCTTGGTTATGCCAACATTAAGCCAGGTTAAGAACGAGAAAGAGAGCTTGATCCGTCGTCAATTAGAAGCGGATAAAAGACGTGCACCCTATATTAAAGCAAAGCCAGCTAGCCAAAAACGTGTTGTAAAATTAAAGCCCAAGCCTGAAGAACTACAAAAAATACAAGCAGAGCAAGCAGCGAAAAAAGACGTAAAAAGCACACAGCCCGCAGAGCCAGTTGTAAAGCCTGTGGCGGTAGTTGATGAAACGGCTAACTCAACAACAAATGTTCCAGCAAAAACAATAGAGAAAGCGGTAGCGGTAGCAACAACTGCTGCTGTGATTAGTGCAGCGACACCAGCTGAATCAACCGCGATTATTTCTGAAACGCCTAAAACTGAAAACGTTGAAGTTGCTGATGTTGATGTTGATAATGTAGAAAATACGGCTATTCCTGCCAAGCCTGAATTATCAGAACAGCAAAAAGCGATGACAGATGAGCAAATGACAAAGCTGGTGGAAAGTAACCACATGCTTCGTTTACGCTTAGCGGAAATGCAACAAGAAGTTGATGCATTAAAAGATCAAGTTAAAGATAGCGATGATGTACGCCAAGAACTGCTGACTTTCTTAGAGCAACAAAAACAACTGCAAAATGCGCCACAACCTGTGACACCACCTACTTCAACCTGGTTTGATTCACTGGCTAATAACCCTTGGGCATTAGCTGCTGCTGGTATTATTCCTGGCGGTTTACTTGCTGCATTGTTGGCATTCTTCTTATTGCGTCGTAAAGAAGAAGAGCAAGATGAGGTGAAATCATTAAATGCTCCAGAGGCTTCAGCTGCTGAAACGGCACCTGTTGTCATCCCTCCTATTGATGGTGATGAGCAAGCTCTTGATACTTCAGATGACCTAGATGACCTGTTTGCGGATGATGATCTATTCAATGAGCCTGACTTTACGTTAGATATTGATGATAAGAATGATCCGTCAACTAAAAATGAGAAAGAAGAGGTAAAAGAGTCTGTTACTGAATTTAGCGATGACGCTGATACGAAGACTGAATCAGCAGTTGTTAATGATATTGAATTTGATGAAGCTTTTGAAAATAACTTAAGTAGTAGTATTTCAGTTAAAGGTGATGATGCTATTGGTTTAGAAGACATGGAGCGTGCTCTTGATGAAATGGATAATGAGAGCGAGCCAAGTTCAGATGAAGCCTTAGCGTTAATGTGGGAGAAATCTCTCAATGAATCAGCGAAAAATGAAGATTCTGAAAATAGTCTCGATGATTTTGATTTATCTCAGGATGACTTTGATCTTAGTGATAATGACGATGTTAAGCCATTGCCAGCAGATAACGAAAATGAAGAGTTAGATAACGGCTTGTTAGAGCAATCATTATTAGATGAAATTTTGCAACAAGCAGAAGAGCAAAGCCAAGACCACGTTACGTCTGAAATTAATGATGAGTCAAAAGATGTTGAAGTTAAAGCCTCTGAGAATATTGACCAAGATGAATTGGATGCATTATTTGGTAGCTTTGGTGCTGATTTACCTGAATTAGATCAAACTGTTTCAGATGAACTGACGGATGAAACACAAGATGATGAACGTGTTTTTGAAGAAGGTAGTACTGCATTACTTGATGAGTTAGTAGAAGATGATGAATTAAGTAGTGATATTGAACTTGAAGAAGACAGTACCGCATTACTTGATGAGTTGATCTTAGATGAGGATGAACCGGAACAGTCTGATTCAACGATAGAAGTGGCTGAAGACAGTACAGCATTGCTTGATGAGTTGATCTTAGATGAGGATGAACCGGAACAATCTGATTCAACGATAGAAGTGGCTGAAGATAGTACTGAACTGCTTGATGAATTATTGAAAGACAATGACGCTGAAAGTGAAACCTCATCACCACAAGATGATATTGCTATCGATGAATCCAGTACTGAATTGTTAGATGAAATTTTATCTGAGCAGTTAGCAGCAGTCGATGAACAAGATGCTCCTAATAATGAGAATCAACATCTTGATGAAATTATCGAATCGCCATCATTCGCTTCTGATCTAGAGCAGAAATCACAGGATGTTATTAATCCTGAAAGTGATGTTGAAAAATATGCTCAACAGGAAAAAGACATATCTCTTACTGATGAAAGCAATGCTGATACTTTAGAGCCTGATATATTAGGGTCTGAAGCTGTAACTGAATTGCCGAGTGAAGAAGCACCGAATGATGTTTTCACGTCTGAATTTGCGAGTGACACTCGCGATACGCCATCGAAAGAAGTCCTTGAGTCACAAAATACTGAAGAGCTGCAAACCTTATCGCCAAGTAGTGAACAGAAATTCGATGAGATCTTAGATGATGTTTTAGACGAAGACTTTTATCGTCAATCGCTAGACAGTGATGTTAAGCCATTAACCGTTTCAGATCTTGAACGTGAACTAGATGAGCAAGATGCATTAGCGAGTCATGTTGCAGCAGAGCAACATGAACCGCTGAATGTAGACGATCTTCCTTCTTTTGATGAAGAGGATGCATTAAAAGCATTTGCTGATGATGTGTATGAATCACCACAAGAAGATGCTGTTCATCAAGACGTATTATCACTCGATGATTTACCTGAATTTGATGAACAAGCGGCATTGGATGATCCTGATGCTGAGCCTTTTGACGAAACAGAACTTAATAACGACATTGATGAGCAAATCGCACTTGATAATGTTATTCGTCAATTGCAGCAAGCCGCGGAAGCTGCAGATAAGTATTCACCTAAATCTGAATTATCTCCTGAAAATACAGTAGATTTTGTTGCTGAAACCGCTCCTGAATTACCTGATGAGTCATCGTTACCAGCATCAACGGTTGCTAGTGAAAATGAAGTATCGCCATTTGATACCGCTCAAAGGGATGTTTATCCTTTTGAAAAACTCGATCCAACGACCATTCCAGAGTTTGATGAAGGTGAAGCGCTGCAAGCCTCATTGGATGAACAACATGAGCTTGAGCAATATGAAATTGAACAAGGTTTACGTTTACCCAATGAAGAGCCTATTGAGGTAACAGAGAAGCCAGTTGTATTAGATCAGTTGGATCAAACCATGGTTGATTCTGCAGGTCTTGATATGGATGCATTACTGTTTGATGATTCATTAAATGATAATGCAGGTAATGCAGGTAATGCAGATAATGAAGGCCCATCTCAGTCAATACAGCCACAAGAGGTTAGTGACAACACGACTGATGTTGAGACTGAACCATTATTAATGGATGAATTACCCAAACAGCAAGTGGAGCGCTCTGGGCTGGGTTTAGAAGACGGTGAACGTGATGGATTATTAACGCAAACAGAAGATGAGTTAGAAGCAGATTATACTTTTGACGATGAGCTGTCTGATGATGATGCTAAAGTATGGCAAACCTCGGTATCTGAGCCTGAGTTAGCTCAAGAAGATTGGACACAACAACCGCATTTGGTAAAAGACGACGTGAAGTCTGTTTCGTTAGAGTCTGACTTCTCATTACATACCAATGATCTGGAAAGCGTAGCAACCAGTGAGTTACTGGCTGAACAATCTATAGCTGAAAAACCATCTTATATTAGTATTGATGAATTAATGAAAGATGACCCATCGCATCAGCAAGTTGATCCCGATACCAATCCTTTAAATTTAGAGGTAGGGCTTGACGAGTACCCTGATATGTTAGCCAGTATTGGTGACTATGATGTTGATACTAATGGTGAGTATGCAAGTAAACTTGATTTGGCTAAAGCTTATTTAGAAATGAATGATAGCGAAGGTGCTGTTGGTTTATTAGAGGATATTGCGAAAAATGCTGAACAAGATCTTCAAGCAGAAGCCAAAAGATTGCTTTTGAAGTTGTAACATCACTCTTGTTTAAGATAGAACAAGCACGGTAGAGATAATTCTATCGTGCTTTTTTTATTTTTACTTGCTGCATTATGTTATCCCTATCGCGCTATTCTTTCCCTTATCTTGTGAATTACTTATAATTCGGAACAGTTTCGTAAATTACGTGTTAGTGGTTTACATAGGTTTGATTAATCGAAGTTGAATAAATTATGCGAATAGCTTTAGGTGTAGAGTACGATGGTGCTAAGTATTATGGCTGGCAACGCCAACGTGATGTAGATAGCGTACAAGAGCGTTTGGAAAAAGCTCTCTCTAAAGTCGCCAATCAACCAGTAGAAGTCTTCTGTGCTGGACGAACTGATGCTGGCGTTCATGGCACGGGGCAGGTTGTTCACTTCGATATTAATATTGATCGCAAAATGGTGGCGTGGACGATGGGTGCTAATGCTCATCTTCCTAAAGATATTGCGGTACGTTGGGCGACAGAAGTGAATGAGGATTTTCATGCTCGTTTTACTGCGACAGCACGCCGTTACCGCTACATCATTTTTAATAACGCCTTACGTCCCGCTATTTTAGGTAATGGTGTTAGCCATTATCACGGCCATCTTGATGAGAAAAAAATGCATGAGGCTGGTCAGTACTTACTGGGTGAAAATGATTTTACGTCGTTCCGCGCGGTTCACTGTCAATCTCGAAGCCCATGGCGTAATTTAATGCACCTGAATGTCACTCGCCAAGGCGACTTTGTGATCATTGATATCAAAGCGAATGCGTTTGTTCACCATATGGTACGTAACATCACAGGTAGCTTAATTAAAGTCGGCAAAGGTGAAGAAAAACCAGAGTGGATTGAGTGGCTACTTGCGCAAAAAAATCGCACATTAGCAGGAGCAACAGCCAAAGCTGAAGGCTTGTATTTGGTTGATGTTGATTACCCGAAAGAGCACAATTTACCGCGTGTACCATTAGGTCCGTTATTCTTAGCTGATTGAGTTACAAGGGTTAGCTTGATAAGGTAGTACCAGTTTTTTATCTACAGATTAGTAAGATTGTGTTTTAATCTCTGATCGTTATCCAATGAATTTGTATCTTCGGCCATTGACGGCGGAAGCATTAAAGAATAAAGGTCATTCATGAGCTGGCTTGAAAAGATTCTAACTAAAAGCAACATTGTCTCTTCACGAAAAGTGTCGATTCCTGAGGGCGTTTGGACGAAATGTACCTCTTGTGATCAAGTACTGTACCATGCAGATCTTGAGCGCAATCTAGAGGTGTGCCCTAAGTGTGATCATCACATGCGTATGAAAGCACGTCGTCGTCTTGAAACTTTCTTAGACGCTGATACGCAAGTTGAGATTGCCGCAGAGCTAGAGCCGCAAGATAAGCTTAAATTCCGCGATTCTAAAAAGTACAAAGATCGTTTGTATAGCGCGCAAAAAGCCACGGGTGAAAAAGATGCATTAATCGCAATGAAAGGGGAAGTCTTAGGTCTACCTATTGTTGCATGTGCTTTTGAATTCTCTTTTATGGGCGGTTCAATGGGCTCTGTCGTTGGTGCTAAATTTGTACGAGCAGTGGATGCGGCAATTGAAAATAACTGCCCATTGATCTGCTTCTCTGCAAGTGGCGGTGCACGTATGCAAGAAGCACTGATGTCACTGATGCAAATGGCGAAAACCAGTGCGGCGTTAGAGCGTTTATCAGCGAAAGGCTTACCTTTCTTCTCTGTGTTAACCGATCCAACTATGGGTGGGGTATCAGCATCCCTTGCAATGCTTGGTGACATCAATATTGGTGAACCCAAAGCACTGATCGGTTTTGCAGGTCAACGTGTTATTGAGCAAACCGTACGTGAGAAGCTACCAGAAGGCTTCCAACGTAGTGAGTTCCTCCTTGAACATGGTGCGATTGATATGATTGTTGATCGCCGTGAAATGCGTCAGCGTGTTGCAGGTCTTGTTGCCAAAATGACCAACCAAGCATCACCGTTAGTTGTTTCTGTCGATAGTAAGCCAGAGTCTGTTGAGGCTACTGTCCAAGCTGAAGATTCAGAAAACACCTAATTGATTATATTGATTGATGAATATAGAAGCCGTTTAGCTAATCGCTAGGCGGTTTTTTTTTGAGTATGTAATAGCGCTATTGCCATTAACGTGGCGTTTAATCGAATTTATATCGTCATAGGTTTAAGTTATTTAAGATTCGATGGTAAATTATGGCTCAAGTAATTTATAAACAAGTGAATGATTTCTCATGTCAGGATTGACTGCACCACAAGCGACAGCCTCGCTTTCAACATGGCTGAAATATCTTGAGCAATTACATACCAGTGCAATCGATCTTGGATTAGATCGCGTTAAAGCTGTGGGTGAAAAAGCAAATCTTCTTAAACCTGCGCCTTGTGTTATTACTGTTGCGGGTACTAATGGTAAAGGTTCAACCTGTGCCATGCTAGAAGCTATCTTAATTGAAGCAGGTTATAAGGTTGGTGTTTATAGCTCTCCTCACCTTGTACGTTATAACGAACGTGTTCGTATCAATAATAAAGAGCTTGACGACGGTGAACATAGCAAAGCATTTGCAAGCGTTGAAGCGGCGCGGGGTGATATAAGTTTAAGCTTATTTGAATTTGGTACGCTTGCTGCGTTAACACTATTTAAAACACATCAAGTGGATGTTGTTGTATTGGAAGTTGGCCTTGGTGGGCGATTAGATGCCACTAATATTGTTGATCATGATGTTAGCGTGATCACCAGTCTTGCAATCGATCATGTCGATTGGCTTGGTGATAATATAGACGTAATTGGTTATGAAAAAGCAGGTATTTTTCGCTCAGGTAAACCGGCTATTTGCGGCCAACCTCATCCGCCAGCTACGGTTCCTGCTCACGCGGATGATATTGGCGCAGAATTACATCAAGTTGGTTATCAATTTGATTATCAAGTAGCCGATGACCATTGGAACTGGCAGTGTGGTGCATTTGATTTATCTCACTTGCCACTACCTAATTTACCGCTCCCTAATGCAGCCACAGCATTAATGGCTTTAGGAACGGCAGAGATTGATATCTCGGAAGAGAATATTATTCAAGGTTTAAGTAAAGCTCAATTACCAGGACGTATGCAGCGTGTGAGTGATGATCCATTGATCATTATGGATGTCGCACATAATCCCCATTCAGCCGAATATTTCGCTCAGCAATTAAACCGAATTAAACAAAAAGAAGGTAAGAAGCATATTCATGCTGTCGTTGCGATGCTTCACGATAAAGATATCGCGTCGACTATCGCAATGATGAAAGATGTAGTAGATCATTGGTATCCCGCTTCTTTAACGGGCCCAAGAGCGGCGACTGCCGATGAAATATTGCAGTATTTACCACCAGATTGTATGGGTTTTGATAAGCCAGAGGCTGCATTTGACCAAGCGCTAACACAAGCTAACCGAGATGATATGGTAATCGTCTTTGGCTCGTTTTACACTGTCGGGCAAATAACGAGTCATTTACGTTAATGAGTGAAAAACACTTTTATTATAAAGTGGTTAAATAGTATAGGAGTCCATGTGGCTAGCCAATTTCAAAATCGACTGATTGGTACCATTATTTTGGTAACCGTTGGCGTGATTTTTCTTCCTGATCTTTTTGATGGGCAAAAACAGCACTATAAAGAGCAGTTCGAAAGCATTCCGTTACAGCCTAAAATGGGTGATCAAAAGGAGTTTACTCAAATACCTAACCCTGAAACGGTAAATTCGGAGCTACCTAAAGATCCTGTCACAGTAACAGTGGATAATGGTAAAGATACGGTTTCAACATCATCAGGTGATAATAATGAAACCTATACCGTTGAAGAAGACAAAGCACCTCAACCTGAACAGCCTGTTGTGCCCGTTGAGCAACCAAAAACTGTCGTAACACCCCAACCTGTTGTAAAGCCAGAGCCTGCAGTTGTGTCTGAGCAAGGATTAAAAAATAGTGGCTGGATGATCCAATTAGGTACGTTTGGTAATTTTAAGAATGCCAGCGCACTAGTGGCGAAGCTGCGATTAAATGGTTACCAGGCACATTTATTACCTAAAGATGCGCAACCGGGTCAGTATGTAAAAGTTGTTGTGGGACCCGATCTTTCAAAAGATAAGCTTTTGGCTAAGATTGATGACTTGAAAAAATTAACCGGGTTAAGTGGTAAATTGTATCAATTTAGCCCAATAAAACCTTAAGTAAACGTTTGCGTCTTCATTTTTTCTGTTAGAATACGCATCAACAAGACGAAATACACATGATGATCTGGATTGATTATGTAATTTTAGCCGTGATTGGCTTTTCCGCTTTGGTAAGTTTAATCCGTGGTTTTGTTAAAGAAGCACTTTCATTAGTTATCTGGTTTACTGCGTTTTTTGTGGCGAGTAATTTCTACCCACAGCTTGCGGTTTACTTTACAAACTTTCATGATGAAATGCTTCGCAACGGTAGCGCTATTGCCGTTTTATTTATCGCAACGCTGATTGTTGGCGCGGTAGTTAACTATGTTATTGGTCAGTTAGTACAGAAAACAGGGTTATCTGGTACTGATAGAGTTTTGGGCGTAGTTTTTGGTGGGGTTCGCGGCGTGTTAATTGTTGCGGCAGTATTGTTCTTTCTCGATGCCTTTACAGGGTTTGCAAGTGCTGATTGGTGGAAACAGTCAAAACTCATCCCACAGTTTGGCGTTGTCATTGAATGGTTTTTTTCCTATATCAAACACAGTTCAAGCTTCTTACCTAACATGAAATAGCGCCAAATTAATAGCAGTTACCAAATTTATTCGATTTGGTAACTGTATTTTTATGCACGACGAGGATTTTGGAAATGTGTGGTATTGTTGGAATCGTGGGCTCAACCCCGGTAAACCAGTCTATCTATGATGCACTTACTGTGCTGCAACATCGCGGCCAAGATGCTGCGGGTATTTGTACCTTAGAAAGCAATCGTTTCCGTCTGCGTAAAGCGAATGGTTTAGTGCGTGATGTCTTTGAAGCTAAACACATGCAACGCTTACAAGGTAATGTAGGTATCGGACACGTGCGTTATCCAACTGCGGGTAGCTCTAGTGCATCAGAAGCCCAACCGTTTTATGTTAATTCTCCTTACGGTATTTCACTGGCTCATAATGGTAATTTAACCAACGCAGCAGATATTCGTGAGACCTTATTTGAGCAAGCTAAACGTCATGTCAATACAACCTCAGATTCTGAGATTTTACTGAATATTCTGGCAAATCAACTTGAGCATTGTCCAAGTTATCCTATTAGCCCTGAGGAAATTTTTAAAGCAATCAGTGAAGTTCACCGAATTGTAAAAGGTGCGTATGCGGTTGTTGCTATGGTTATCGGTCATGGCTTAATTGCATTTCGTGATCCAAATGGTATTCGCCCTTTATGTATTGGTAAGCGTGAAGAACAAGGTAAAGCCGAATACATGGTAGCTTCAGAATCAGTGGCACTTGATGCGGTTGGTTTTGATTTTGTCCGTGATATTGCGCCTGGTGAAGCCGTTTACATCACTTTTGATGGGCAATTATTTACTCAGCAATGTGCCGATAATCCACAGTTAAATCCATGTGTATTTGAGTTTGTTTATTTTGCTCGTCCTGATTCATTTATTGATAAAGTCTCTGTTTATGGCGCGCGTTTAGCGATGGGCACCAAGCTGGGTGAAAAGATTAAACGAGAATGGGCAGATATTGATATCGATGTTGTTATTCCTATTCCAGAAACTTCTTGTGACAGTGCGCTAGAAATTGCACGTACGTTAGATAAACCTTATCGCCAAGGCTTTGTTAAAAACCGTTATGTGGGCCGTACGTTTATCATGCCAGGACAACAAATGCGTCGTAAGTCTGTGCGTCGTAAACTTAACGCTATTCGCTCTGAATTTAAAGATAAAAATGTATTGTTAGTCGATGACTCTATTGTTCGTGGTACCACATCAGAGCAGATCATCGAAATGGCAAGAGAAGCAGGAGCGAAGAAAGTTTACTTAGCATCAGCAGCTCCTGAAATTCGCTTCCCTAATGTCTATGGTATTGATATGCCAAGCGCTAATGAGTTAATTGCTCATGGTCGCGAAGTGGAAGAAATTTCAAATATTATTGGCGCTGATGGTTTGATTTTCCAAGATTTACAAGATTTGGTTGATGCCGTTGCCGAAGGTAATCCTGAAATTAAATTATTTGAAACGTCTGTATTTAATGGTAATTACGTTACCGGTGATGTGAACCAAAAGTACTTAGAGTATTTAGATTCACTACGCAGTGATGATTCGAAGAAGCAGCGTGAAATTCAGCAGGATTTAGCTAATTTAGAGTTACATAACGAAGGTATTTAAACCTTATATGTGAGCCAATATAGTAGTGATAAGTCGGAGTGTAAAAACTCCGGCTTTTTTAATGGATAAGCTCTGGCCTCTAACCATGACTCTATAAGATCACTGGCGATGTGAGAATCGCCTGTCCTGCAGTAACAATTGAGCATGCATAAATAAAGCCACGCTCTTTATGGATGCGCATTAATGGGGACGGCAGTATTAAGTAAATATACAGAATAAGTCAGTTCTACAAGACTTGAGATCATGAGAAAACTGAGATGCGGAAAGAGTACGCCATTCTTGGTTTTTGGGGGAGGGCAAGATTTGTAACTGTATGTTTTTTTTATGTGGGTGATTGTTATTAACAGGATAAAAACAAAATGCCATATTAATGGCTAATATGGCATTTTTCTAAAATATTACGTTATTAATAAATGTTTTTAGTGTTTTTCTAAGTCAAAGTAGTGACTTGCAAAATCAATAAATAGACGTAATTTTTCTGGTTGGTAATCACGGTGATTATAAATCAAATATACATCACGTGGGTTTGCTGACCAGTTTTTAAGTACTTGAGTCACCTCACCAGCTGTAATGTATTTTTCCAGCATAACATCAGGCATTAACGTGATCCCTAAGCCTGCACAACACGCTTTACGAACGACGTTAAGTTCGCTTGCTTCAAAGCGACCTCGTTCATTAATCGTAACCGTTTCGCCGTTGTGGTTATTTAGACGCCAGCGTAGTAAAGGATTACCCTTCAGTAAAACATGGTCGTGAAGATCTTGAGCATGTTTAGGCTCTGGGTTTTTCTTTAAATATTCAGGGCTAGCAACAAGAATATCTTTTACTTCATTGATACGACGAGCGATCAGTGTTGAATCTCGTTGAGGACCAATACGGAACATAACATCCCAGTCCGTCGGATCAAGTTGATCTGGCTCATTGCTCATATATAGCTGAATGCTAATTGCTGGATGTTCCAACATAAAGGCATTCAATAAAGGTTGAAGCATTACCTTGGTAATATTGGTTGGTGCGGCAATACGTAGCTTGCCCGCAGCACCTTTACACTCTTCACTAATATGTTCAGTCGTATCAAGTAACTGTTGTAGTAAAGGCGCACAGTCATGATAGAACTTTTGACCGGCTTCAGTAAGTGACAGTTTACGGGCATGACGATTAAGCAGGCGAATATTAAGGCCTTCTTCAAGTGCTTGAATTCGACGTGTCAGTGTCGCAACTGGTACCTGGGTTTTTCTAGATGCAGCGGTATAACTGCCATTTTCCACAACCATGCGGAATAAGTTTAGATCGTCAAGTTTCATAAAAAAGTCATTATTGAACGCTTATGATGAGCAATTGTATAACAAAATGAGTCAAATGCATCTCTTTTTCTTTGTTTTTCCTACTGAAATAGTATTTTTATCATGTTTATTATGGTCAATTTACCAAAATAAAGGGGTACGATAATTTGAAGTGTATTACATAAATGAATTTATTTTTATTAAATGTTCATGAATACATATTTTTTGTGGTGTTTTTTCTATGCTTAATAGAGTCGCAAAAATTAGACAGTCTTTAAGGCCTTTAATTTCAGCTTGTAATGTGCCTTAAACTACTAAGTAGGTATTGGTGGAGGTGGTTTTGCTAGAAGGGAAAGATGTTCTCGTTGTAGAAGACGACCCAGTATTTAGAAATATGATTGTTGGCTTTCTTGAGAGCCAAGGATGCTTGGTGCAAGAGGCTGATAATGGTTTAGAAGGGCTACGTGCATTAAAGGAGCATATTCCTGATCTGTTACTCTGCGATCTCGCTATGCCAGTTATGACAGGTATGGAGTTTGTTGAAGAAGTGTCTATTCAATATCCAATGATACCAATTATTGTTATTTCAGGAACGGGAGCAATGACAGATGTCGCTTTAGCGTTGCGACTTGGTGTTAAGGATTTCTTAATAAAGCCATTAGAAAATATTTTAATGCTGAAATCTTCTATGATATCGGTATTGAAGGGGCAAGACAGTGCGACACATCATCGACAAGATTTTTCTAATCGATGGTTTGATACTACAGAAGATACAGAGCCTGTTGAAGAAGAATTGGAATGGCATATTAAAGATTTGCAAAATAACCCTAAAGCGGCACGTGAGCTATTAGTGGGACTAATGCCTGAAACACAATCGACTTATGGGCGATGGCAGTTAAATTATTGTGTTTTACAATCCATTGATTCCCTTCCAGTTATTCTTGATTATACTTGGCTATTAGATGGTCAATTAGCCTTTTACCTTCTTGATACCAGTAGTGGTGATCATAATGCGACGGCAACTGCGTTATTAATTCGTGCTTTTTTTAATGATTATTTACGTAATCAAGGTAATTGTTTAGAAAGCTTAAGCCACTTAGTCACATTGATTGAAAAAGGGATGAAGCACTCAGGTTATGCGTCACCTATCAAGGCTTTGTTTGGCGTATTTGATTTGTCTGATAGATGTTTGCATATTCTTCCTGCAGGTATTGAAGCACAACTTCGAACAAGTGACGCTTCTTTTGAAGTCGCATCAGGTGAATGGCTTGGACGAGAAGCAAGGCACAATATGTTATCGAAGCTAGCATTGTCTCCATCAGGTGGGCGTTTATCGCTAAGCCAATTGGGGCATGCTAGTTTTAGTGTGAACTTTAAAAACATTAAGATGTAAAAAAGGGCAGTGTTAGCAACACTACCCTTAAATGGATTATTATCAGTACGGCATTACGCTTCTACTGTTTTAACCTCTGCAGTTTCATCATGAGATGAAGATTCTGCACCATGCATCCAATTAATTAAGGTATTGGATAGTAACAGCAGTAATACACCGGCAATCACTGCAGTAATTGCAATACCAGAGAAGATTGCTAGAGGACCGGCTTCACCAATACGTGAACCAATCTCACCTGCAATATAGTTAGCAATGGCGTTAGCACCAAACCATGCACCCATCATTAATGATGCTAAGCGAAGAGGTGCAAGTTTTGTCACCATTGATAAACCAATCGGTGATAAACATAACTCACCTATCGTATGGAAGAAGTATGCACCAATCAGCCATAGCATAGAGGTTTTCACTGTCATATCGCCACCTTGCTCAAGCGCAGCACCGATCATACAAGCAAAGCCTACTGCTAACGAGAACATTGCTAGTGCAAATTTCACAGGTGAGTTTGGCTCTTTCTTACCCAATTTTACCCAAAGAGCAGCAAGAATCGGAGCACAAATAATAATGAAAAATGGATTAAGTGATTGGAACCAAGCTGCCGGCACTTCGAAACTACCAATCATACGGTTTGTGTATTCTTGAGAATAGATATTCATTAAGCCGCCAGCTTGTTCAAAGCCTGCCCAGAATACGATAACAAAAGTACACATCACCATAATTACTTTCAGACGATCACGTTCAATTTTGGTTAGTGGCTCTTTTTTACCGCTTGCGTTGTTTGCTGCGTCACGAACTGCAGCTGGAACAGTACCAATATCACCTAGGTAACGTTGTGCGAAAAACAGTTGGATCAATAGGCTGAGTAGCATACCGATACCGGCACATAAGAAACCTGCTTTCCAGCCATAAATGGCAGAAGCTGTACCTGCAATAACACCGGCAAGTAATGAACCTATGTTGATACCCATATAGAAAATAGTAAACGCACCATCACGACGGTTATCGCCTTCTTTGTAGAGATCACCCACCATGGTTGAGATGTTTGGCTTAAATAAACCATTACCAATGATCAGGAAAGTAAGGCCTAAATAGAAAGCGTTTACAGCATGAGGATCAACGACACTGTGCGGGAGTGCGAGAGTAAATTGACCAATAGCCATTAATACGCCGCCAATAATAATTGATCGACGTTGACCCAAGTAGTTATCTGCAATCCATCCACCAATTAAAGGAGTAAAGTAGACAAGACCGGTGTAAATACCATATAGGCTTAATGCCTCTTGAGTACTCCAGCCTAAGCCGCCATTGATTGTTTTATCTGTTAAGTACAAAACTAAAATAGCGCGCATGGCGTAGTAGGAGAAACGCTCCCATAGCTCAGTTCCAAATAACAGGAACAAGCCTTTTGGGTGGCCCAATAAGGTACCACTACTATTATGACTCATAGGATTCTCTATATTATTGTGATGGTGTGTTTGCTAATACCGGTGGTTTTATAAAGCACAATATATACGACTGCAAGTTTTTACATTTAAAGAACAAATGATAAACATTTCAACCTATTGAAAAACAAATGGTTGTAGATTTCTTAGTCAAAATTGAAAAGTTAATTTTTAGTATGGTAATTATGTTGTTGTTTTTATAATTATTAATTATTTGGTTTTATATTTTGTTTTTTAATATTTTTGTGGTTTTTTTGTCTATCTATTTGGATTGTTCATGAATGTTACAAAGTTTGACTGTGGAATTACTGTAAAAGTGGTGACTGTCTTGGTTTCCATAAATGAGTTGAGCAACAATAAGCACTCAATAAATACTTTATATCCCGAATTAGCCGCAATATAAAAAGTAGCTATTTATGTATATAATAGCGATGAATTTTAATGTTTAGGATTGATGATGAAAGATTGGTATTTGCTTTATTGTAAGCGCAGTGAACAAGAGCGTGCAGTGATCAATCTGGATCGTCAAGGTGTGGATTGCTACTACCCTCAGGTAACAGTAAAAAAAGTGAGCCGAGGCAAACGCATAGAGTCAATCGAACCATTATTCCCAAGTTATGTTTTTGTTCAATTTGATCCTGAAATGGTAAGTTATACGTCGGTGCGATCAACACGTGGTGTGGCTGACTTTATTCGCTGTGGTGCAATGCCACAAAAAGTACGTGAAGAACTTATTTACAACTTAATGATGAATGAAGATAGTGAAGAGCATCAACGTTTGTTGTCAATGCTTCCTCAGCCCGGTGAAAAATTAAAGTTAGAGCAAGGTAAGTTTCAAGGTCTTGAAGCTATTTACCAAGAGCCGGATGGTGAGAAACGCTCATTTATGCTGATTAACTTGTTAGGTAAGCCTGTAAAAGTAAGCGTAGATAACACTGATTTACTTAAAAAATGATCATTTTTTCTATAAGTTAGAACTCTCTTTTGCATATTTGAAAGCCATCTAATACGATGTTTGCAAACATAATATACTGGAAAAAAAATTGAATACTTCATTAGTGCGTAAAGCTGTTATTCCTGTTGCTGGTCTGGGGACTCGAATGTTACCTGCAACAAAAGCTATTCCAAAAGAGATGCTTCCAATTGTTGATAAACCGCTTATTCAGCATGTAGTGAATGAGTGTGTTGCAGCAGGAATTAAAGAAATTATTTTAGTGACGCATTCTTCAAAAAATTCGATTGAGAACCACTTTGATACCTCTTTTGAATTAGAAGCGACATTAGAAGCGCGAGTAAAACGTCAGCTACTTGAAGAAGTACAAGCGATTTGTCCACCTGATGTGACCATTATGCATGTACGTCAAGGTCAAGCTAAAGGTTTGGGTCATGCAGTATTGTGTGCACATCCCCTTGTTGGTGATGCGCCTTTTGCAGTTGTTTTACCTGACGTAATTTTGGATGATGTTGCGAGCGATTTACGTTGCGATAATATGGCTGCCATGGTGAAAATGTTTAACGAGACTAAAGTGAGTCAGGTGATGGTTGAACCTGTTCCTATGTCTGAAGTGTCAAACTATGGTGTTGCGGATATTAATGGTGTGGAATTACATGCTGGCGAATCAGCACCGATGACAAAGGTTGTTGAGAAGCCTTCAGTTGAAGACGCGCCTTCTAATTTAGCTATTGTCGGTCGTTACATACTTCCAGCTGAAATTTGGGCATTATTAGCCCGTACGCCTGTTGGCGCGGGTGATGAAATTCAATTGACCGATGCTATCGATATGCTAATGCAATCTCAACAAGTGAATGCATTTCATATGTCAGGCGTAAGCCATGATTGTGGTAGTAAAATTGGTTACATGAAAGCGTTTGTTGAGTACGGTTTGCGCCATAATCAATTTGGTGAAGAATTTACAGCGTATGTCAAACAACTAGCTAAAAGCTTATAGTCGACGCCATAAATTGTATAATCAAAAGAAAAAGCGATGGTGTTCCATCGCTTTTTTTATTTATTCTATTTGTTAATAAGAAGAGGAGTGCTAATTTAAAATAGCATTGTTTTGGAGAATAAAAGAGCAATAGGTATCACTCTTTTATTACCAATTATTCGCCATGAAACTGCTCGCAAGCTAACATAGTATTTTCTATTAATGTTGCGACTGTCATTGGGCCGACACCACCAGGGACTGGAGTGATATGTTTTGCTCTTTGGTTGGCAATATCAAATTCAACATCACCACATAATTTACCATTATCTAATCGGTTAATACCCACATCAATGACGGTAGCCCCTTCTTTAATCCAAGCGCCAGGAATAAAGTTAGGTTTACCTACAGCGACGACAAGGATATCTGCACGACGAACATGGCTCTCAAGATCTTGAGTAAAACGGTGACAAGTTGTTGTTGTAGCCCCTGCTAATAATAATTCGAGTGTCATCGGGCGACCTACAATATTAGAAGCGCCAACAATAATCGCTTCTTTCCCTCGTACCGGAATATTGTAACGTTCTAAGAGGGTCATAATACCTTTAGGGGTACAAGAGCGTAGTTTTGGGATACGTTGACTTAAGCGTCCGACATTGTATGGATGGAAGCCATCAACATCTTTTTCAGGATCAATACGCTCTAAAATTCGTGTGCTATCCATACCAGCTGGTAATGGAAGTTGGACTAAAATGCCATCAATCGTTGGATCGAGATTTAATTCGTCAATAAGAAGTAATAATTCTTCTTCTGAGGCTGTTGGTGGTAGATCGAATGATTTAGAGACAAAGCCGACTTCTTCACAGGCTTTTCGCTTACTACCAACATAAATTTGAGAAGCAGGATCTTGACCTACGAGCACAACAGCTAAGCCGGGTGCACGAAGACCAGCATCTTTACGAGCTTTCACTCTAGCGGCAACTTCCTGTCGAACTGTTTGGGATATTAATTTCCCATCAATAATTTGGGCGGTCATGGTAATCCTTTTTATATAGGCTAAGCATGTGGACGCTATTATTGTGTCAGAAAATGATTACTTTAGCTATAACGCAAACGTTTGCTTTTTGTTTGTTTAATAATGGCGAACAATCTTAAGTGTTTATCGTTGAAGGGAATAGGTATCTACAATTGCACTAAAAAAACTGAAAATAAAACAGATTGCTTTAACTTTAATCGCTTGGCGGTTTAAATCATGAAATTTAAAGTAAACGTATTGACCTAAATGATTAGCAACGTATAATCCTGCCTCGTAACGCCATGTTACACAATGATGCGCCCTTAGCTCAGCTGGATAGAGCACGTCCCTTCTAAGGATGTGGTCGCAGGTTCGAATCCTGCAGGGCGTGCCATTCTCTCTTCTTTATATATAAGATCCAAAATCTAATTCATTTCTAAGCTTTTTTAATACAAAAATCACTCTGTAGTTAGTCTTATAACGGCTAAAAAATGCTTTCTCTGTTACGTCATATTTGCGTTAATTCGACTGTTTTTCCAACATTTGAACCCAAAAAACGCAGAGATCTATGATTATTTTCTCCTTACCCCTTGAAATGTTCGTTATAGACCCTATCTTGTGTTTCAGTTGTAGAGCTAGATAGCAGTTTAGTCTATCTCACCTCGACGCCACCTAAGTGTGTCGTTATAATAACGCGCTTTAATTTCTAAGTTGGATGAGCATATCTGACAGTTTAGAAATAAAGTAAAAGAATTGAGGCGTTATGGTTTTCGAGCCGTAACACGAAAAGGATGCCACCGTCAGTAAATGGCTGTTCGGCAACATCACTCAGAAAGCTGAGTAAGTTTTGAGGTTAAATATAATGCAAGTTACCGTTGAAACCACTGAAGGCCTAGAACGCCAACTAACAATCACAGTTCCTGCTGCAAACATCGAAGATGCAGTAACAGCTGAACTAAAGAAAATTGCTAAAACTCGTCGTTTCGACGGTTTCCGCCCTGGTAAAGCACCAATTAAGATGGTTGCTAAAATGTTTGGCGCATCAGTACGTCAAGACATCCTAGGTGAAGTAATGCACCGTCACTTTATCGAAGCTATCGTTAAAGAGAAAATCAATCCAGCAGGCGCGCCAACATTTACTCCAGTAGAAGTTGCTGAAGGTAAAGACCTAGTATTCAAAGCGACTTTCGAAGTATTCCCTGAGATCGCACTTCAAGGTCTAGATAAAGTTGTTGTTGAGAAGCCAGTTGTTGAAGTAACTGAAGCTGACGTTGATACAATGCTTGATACTCTACGTAAGCAACAAGCTACGTGGACTGAAGTAGATGCAGCCGCTGATGCAAACAGCCGTGTAACTATCGACTTCGTTGGTACTATCGACGGTGAAGAGTTCGAGGGCGGTAAAGCTGAAGGTTTCGCACTTGCTATGGGCCAAGGTCGTATGATCCCTGGTTTCGAAGAAGGCGTTGTAGGTAAAAAAGCGGGTGAAGAGTTTACTGTTGAAGTAACGTTCCCTGAAGAATACCACGCTGAAAACCTAAAAGGTAAAGCTGCAGCATTCGCTATTAAACTTCACAAAGTTGAAGCACAAGAGCTTCCTGAACTAACTGAAGAGTTCGTTGCTAAGTTCGGTGTTGAAGACGGTTCTGTTGACGGTCTTAAAGCTGAAGTTCGTAAGAACATGGAGCGTGAGCTTAAGCAAGCTGTTAAAGGTCGCATCAAAGATCAAGTTCTTAACGGTCTTGTTGAGCAAAACGACATCACAGTTCCTGCTGCACTTATCGATCAAGAAATCGAAGCACTACGTCAGCAAGCTGCACAACGTTTTGGCGGTGATGCTAAGAACATGCCTGAACTACCACGTGAGTTGTTCGAAGAGCAAGCTAAACGTCGTGTAGTTGTAGGTCTTCTAGTTGGTGAAGTGATCAAGTCAGAAGAGCTAAAAGCAGACGAAGAGCGCGTTAAAGCAATCATCGCTGAAATGGCTTCTGCATACGAAGATCCATCAGAAGTAGTTAAATACTACGAAACTAACGAACAGCTAATGAACAACATGCGTAATGTTGCTCTAGAAGAGCAAGCGATTGACGCACTTCTAGCTAAAGCACAGGTTTCTGATAAAGACGTTAGCTTCAACGAGCTAATGAATCCTGCTGCTTAATTTGCTGAAATTGATGTAGAGATTTGACATTATCTCAAGTCTTCTGCTAACAATGGTCCGTGTGAGTCATTTCATTCGGGCCATTTATTTTAGGGAAATAACGTTATGAGCTACCAAGAAAAAAACGCCATGTCACCAATTTTGGATGCGCTGGTACCTATGGTGGTCGAGCAGACTTCTCGTGGTGAGCGTTCTTATGATATCTATTCTCGTCTCTTAAAAGAGCGTGTGATTTTCTTAACGGGTCAGGTTGAAGATCACATGGCTAATTTAGTAGTGGCACAGCTACTATTTTTAGAGTCAGAAAACCCAGATAAAGACATCTTCCTATACATCAACTCTCCAGGTGGTTCTGTTACTGCGGGTATGTCAATTTATGACACTATGCAGTTCATTAAGCCAAATGTGAGTACTGTATGTATGGGTCAAGCATGTTCAATGGGAGCATTCTTACTTGCTGGTGGTGCGAAAGGTAAGCGTTACTGTCTACCGAACTCACGTGTAATGATTCACCAGCCATTAGGTGGTTTCCAAGGACAAGCATCGGATATTCAAATCCATGCACAAGAAATTCTAACAATCAAACAACGTCTAAACGGTTTATTGGCTGAACATACAGGCCAACCACTAGAGGTTGTTGAGCGTGATACTGACCGTGATAACTTTATGTCTGCAGAACAAGCTGTAGAATATGGTTTAGTGGATGCCGTGTTGAGTCAACGTGACTAAGTACTTATTTCGCTGATTAACTCTAGATAGTTAACGCAGCAAAATAAGCCGACTTGTTATACACTCAAGACAAGGCAATGATGGGAATACCCCAATAAGAGGTTAGCGAATGACAGATAAGCGAAAAGAGAGTGGTAGCAGTAAGCTATTGTATTGCTCTTTCTGCGGTAAAAGTCAGCATGAAGTTCGCAAGCTGATTGCAGGCCCTTCTGTTTATATTTGTGATGAATGCGTTGATTTATGCAACGATATTATTCGCGAAGAAATTAAAGAAGTGATGCCTAAACGCGATGGCGATGAACTGCCGACTCCGCAAGAAATTCGTAACAACCTAGATGATTACGTAATTGGGCAAGCACATGCGAAAAAAGTGCTAGCTGTTGCGGTATATAATCACTACAAACGTCTACGTAATGGCGATACAACTAGTGAAGGTGTTGAACTAGGTAAGAGTAACATCTTACTTATCGGCCCTACTGGTAGTGGTAAAACACTATTAGCTGAAACACTAGCACGAATGTTAGATGTTCCATTTACGATGGCTGACGCAACCACGCTGACTGAAGCGGGTTATGTGGGTGAAGACGTAGAAAATATTATCCAGAAATTGCTACAGAAATGTGATTACGACGTGGCGAAAGCTGAACGTGGTATTGTTTACATTGACGAAATCGATAAGATTTCTCGCAAATCAGATAACCCATCGATTACTCGTGATGTATCTGGTGAAGGTGTACAGCAAGCATTACTGAAGTTGATCGAAGGTACTGTTGCATCAGTGCCACCACAAGGTGGTCGTAAGCATCCTCAACAAGAATTCTTACAAGTTGATACTTCTAAGATCCTATTTATCTGTGGTGGTGCATTTGCAGGCCTAGATAAAGTTGTTGAGCAGCGTGTAGCAACAGGTACTGGTATTGGCTTTGGCGCAGAAGTGCGTTCAAAAGACCAAGCCGACACATTAAGTGATCTGTTTGAAAAAGTTGAGCCTGAAGATCTTGTTAAATACGGCTTAATTCCGGAATTTATCGGTCGTCTACCAGTCACAGCAACATTAGGTGAGCTTGACGAAGAAGCACTAGTTCAGATCCTTCGTGAGCCTAAGAACGCACTAACTAAACAGTATGCTGCGTTATTAGAGCTAGAGAATGTTGAACTTGAGTTTCGTGATGATGCACTGGTTGCTATTGCACGTAAAGCAATGGAGCGTAAAACAGGTGCTCGTGGCCTACGTTCTATTGTGGAAGCGGTACTGCTTGATACTATGTATGAGCTCCCGTCTCAGCAAGGTGTAAGTAAAGTTGTTATCGATGAGTCAGTAATTAAAGGTGAGTCTGAGCCTCTACTGATTTATGAAAACACGGAAGCACCAGCAGCTGCAGCTGAGTAAGTGTCTAATAAGTGCACATAAAGGCTAAAAAAAGGAGGCATAAGCCTCCTTTTTTATTTTCTGTTACTTCTTTCGTTGAATAATCATGTTTCACCCCCATATACTCAATATAAGCTAACTTTCTAGTCGTATTAAGTAAGTGACTCAATCAGTTACTTAATACGATTAGTATTGACAGGAAGAGAGATGAATATGAACCTGGAGCGTTCTGAGCGCCTTGAGATCCCGGTTCTGCCACTACGTGACGTGGTGGTGTACCCTCATATGGTTATTCCATTGTTTGTGGGACGGGAAAAATCTATTCGTTGCCTAGAATCGGCAATGGAGAACAATAAACAGATTCTGTTGGTTGCCCAAAAAGAAGCAGCGACAGATGAACCGTCAATCACTGATCTTTATGATGTCGGTACTGTTGCAACTATTTTACAGCTATTGAAGCTACCTGACGGTACCGTAAAAGTCTTGGTTGAAGGCCAACAACGTGCCAAAGTTGAAGATTTAGCTGATGATGAGTTCTTTACTGCTCATGCTGAATATCTGGTTACGCCTGAAATGGATGAACGCGAACAAGAAGTACTTGTTCGCACCGCTATCAGCCAGTTTGAAGGCTTTATCAAGCTAAATAAAAAGATCCCGCCTGAAGTATTAACTTCACTTAACGGTATCGATGAAGCGGCCCGCCTAGCAGATACCATTGCTGCGCATATGCCGCTGAAACTGGCTGATAAGCAAAAAGTATTAGAAATCGTTGATATTACAGAACGTTTAGAGTTCTTAATGGCAATGATGGAATCCGAGATTGATTTACTTCAAGTTGAAAAGCGTATCCGCGGACGCGTTAAGAAGCAAATGGAAAAATCTCAGCGTGAGTATTACTTAAATGAGCAAATGAAAGCTATCCAAAAAGAATTGGGTGAGCTTGATGATGCGCCAGATGAGTTTGAAGCGCTAAAGAAAAAGATTGAAGAATCTAAAATGCCAGCTGAAGCTCGTGAAAAAACCGAGCAAGAGCTGCAAAAGTTAAAAATGATGTCACCAATGTCAGCGGAAGCAACCGTTGTTCGTGGCTACATTGATTGGATGCTAAGCGTGCCTTGGTACAAGCGCTCTAAAGTGAAGAAGAGCCTTGCAAAAGCCGAAGAAGTGCTTAATGCCGATCATTATGGTCTTGAGCGTGTGAAAGAACGCATTCTTGAGTATCTCGCAGTACAAAGCCGTGTAAACAAGCTAAAAGGCCCAATTCTATGTTTAGTTGGTCCTCCTGGTGTTGGTAAAACCTCTCTAGGTCAATCGATCGCTGCGGCAACGGGCCGTAAGTATGTTCGTATGGCATTAGGTGGTGTACGTGATGAAGCGGAAATTCGTGGTCACCGCCGTACTTATATTGGTTCTATGCCGGGTAAATTGATTCAGAAAATGGCAAAAGTAGAGGTGAAAAACCCACTTTTCCTATTAGATGAAATTGATAAAATGTCATCTGATATGCGTGGTGATCCGGCTTCAGCATTGCTGGAGGTGTTAGATCCAGAGCAAAACAGTGCATTTAATGATCACTACTTAGAAGTGGATTACGATTTATCTGATGTGATGTTCGTCGCTACATCTAATTCAATGAATATCCCAGGTCCATTGCTTGACCGTATGGAAGTTATTCGTCTATCGGGCTATACCGAAGATGAAAAGCTAAACATTGCTAAGAACCATTTACTTGATAAGCAAATTAAACGTAATGGTTTAAAAGCGGGTGAGTTGACTGTTGATGATTCTGCGATTATTGGCATTATTCGTTACTACACACGTGAAGCGGGTGTTCGTAGCCTTGAGCGTGAAATATCTAAACTTTGCCGTAAAGCAGTGAAAGAAATTTTACTTAATAAAGACATTAAACACGTTGAAATCAGCCAAGATAATTTAAAAGATTACTTAGGTGTTCAGCGTTGCGACTACGGTAAAGCTGACGAAAGTAATCGCATTGGTCAAGTGACAGGACTTGCGTGGACGGAAGTAGGTGGTGACTTATTAACCATTGAAACAGAGTCTATGCCAGGTAAAGGTAAGTTAACTTATACCGGTTCACTCGGCGATGTGATGCAAGAGTCGATTCAAGCGGCAATGACGGTGGTACGTTCTCGTGCTGAGCGTTTAGGTATTGCAGCTGATTTCTACGAAAAACGTGATATTCACGTTCACGTACCTGAAGGTGCGACACCGAAAGATGGCCCAAGTGCGGGTATTGCAATGTGTACAGCACTTGTATCTAGCCTAACGGGTAATCCTGTTCGTGCTGATGTGGCTATGACGGGTGAAATTACACTTCGTGGTGAAGTTTTACCTATCGGTGGTTTGAAAGAAAAACTATTAGCGGCACACCGCGGTGGCATTAAAACAGTGCTTATTCCCAAAGAGAACGAGCGTGATTTGGAAGAGATCCCAGAGAACGTAATCGCCGACTTGGAAGTACGTCCAGTACGTTGGATTGATGAAGTGTTAACTGTTGCACTTCAGAATAATCCAACAGGTATTGAGCTGGTAAATGCTCAAAATAGTGACCTGTAGCAAAATTACCTAAATAAAAAACGCTTTCAAAGACAAAAGTCCTTGTCAGCGTTTTTTTGTCTGGCTATAAGTTAACTCTAATCCGCGCTAAGCGATGTATTATTAAGGCCTGTTAAGTTTTTATCAATACAATCAGGTCTAGAAACAATTTATTGTCTACTATTCACAGCGTCTCAGTGACGAGTTACGGGTAGGCAAGTTCATTAAGGGGATTTAATCGTGAACAAAACTCAACTAGTAGATAAAATCGCAGAAAGCGCAGATATTTCAAAAGCATCAGCGGGTCGTGCTTTAGACGCATTCATCGAAGCGGTATCAGATACATTGAAAGACGGTGAGCAAGTTGCATTGGTTGGTTTTGGGACTTTCTCTGTACGTGAACGTGCAGCTCGTACTGGCCGTAACCCACAGACAGGTGCAGAAATTCAAATTGCAGCTGCAAAAGTACCTGGTTTTAAACCGGGTAAAGCGCTAAAAGACTCTGTTAACTAAGAAATAGTTGGTTTTTTCTGACTGTTTTGTCATGTTATCATGGCTTAAATATTGCTACTGGAAAGGGTATACTGATCCAGTACAACAAAGGCGCATCGGTTGATGCGCTTTTTTTACTTTATAATGATGCCTATTTGACTAGGGATTTATTGTTTTGTTTCTTAACCAATATAAAGATAAAGAACATTTCATTAGTCAAATCGGTATCAAGTTATCATACTATGCGCTTTGTGGCTTATTGTGTTGGTGCTATCTTTAGTTTAAAAACTAATACAACAGGTTATTTACGTTTTAGTCAGTAACGGCTTAATAATATTGAAGGTTCGGCTATCGCGTTGATACCGATATTTTGTGCACACATTTGTAGTTCGAAACCGTGCCAGATCGAACAAGTAGGAGAGACGGCAAATTATGATGGAGCGATTGCGCGAAGGCGCTAACAGCATCTGGGTTAAGATTATTCTTAGCTTAATTATTTTTTCTTTTGTATTTGCTGGTGTCGGCAGTTATCTGGCGGGCGGTAATGAGCAAGTTGCAGCAAAAGTTAATGGTAAAGAAATTAGTCAGCGTGCATTCGAGCAGGCTTATCAAAATCAACGTAACCAAATGCAGCAACGTTTAGGTGATTACTTCTCAACACTAATGGGTGATCCTGCTTACGTACAGCAACTCCGTAATAGCGTGCTTGAGCGTATGGTTAATGATGAGTTGATTGAGCAACGCGCAACAGAGCTAGGCCTGAGTGTGAGCGATGCTCAAGTTAAGCAAGCGATTGTAGCAATGCCTGCTTTCCAAGTTAATGGTGTGTTCAATAATGAACAATATAATTTAACGTTACGTCGTGCTGGAATTTCTCCTGAGCAGTTTGCAGAGTCAATCCGTAAAGACATGCTACGTCAACAATTCTTAAGCGCATTAGAAGGCAGTGACTTCGCACTTAAAAATGAATTGAATGAACTTCGTAAACTTGAATCACAAGAGCGCGTTGTTCGTACTTTGAAGCTAAACCTTGCAGACTTTACCGATAAAGTAACGGTAACGGATGCAGAAGCTAAAGCTTATTATGATGAGAATAAAACGCAGTTTACACGCCCAGCTCAAGTGAAAGTGTCTTACATTGAACTGTCAGATAAAAATCTAGTGAACAATATTAAGATCACTGATAAAGAAGCTGAAGTGTATTACAACGAACATAAGAGCAAATACAGTACTGCTGAGAAGATTCAAGTTAGCCATATCTTAGTAAAAGGTGATAGTGATGCTTCTAAAGCAGAAGCGGAAGCATTACTGGCTGAGTTGAAAGCTGGTGCTAACTTTGCTGATGTTGCGAAAAAATCATCCGATGATACTTTCAGTGCAAAAGATGGCGGTAAGCTTGATTGGTTCGGTAAAGGTGTGATGGATCCTGCGTTTGAAAAAGCAGCATTTTCATTAGCAAAACCAGGTGATATGTCTGGCCTTGTGAAGTCACCTTATGGTTACCACATTATTTTACTGGATGGTATCGAAGAGCCTAAAGTTAAACCTTTTGCTGATGTTAAAGCTAGCATTGTCGCTGAACTTCAAGAGCAGCAAGTAGCAGAGCAATTCTATAAGCTACAAAGCAAGCTAGCTGAGACAGCATTTGAATCACCAGATTCACTAGATGAAGCAGCAGAAGCTGTAAAGGCTAAGATCATTAAAACAGGCTTTATCTCATTACAAGATGAGACCGGTGTGTTAAGTGATAAGAAAGTGCAAGAAGCATTACAAAGCCCTGAGGTTCATGATGACGGTATGAACTCTGATGTAATTGAGATTGCACCAGAGCATGTTGTTGTGGTTCGTGTTGATGATGCACGCCCTGAATCAGTGCTGCCATTTACTGATGTTGAAGCAAAAGTGAAAACACTATTGGCTCAACAAAAAGGTGAGAAGCAAGCAACTGAGAAGGCGGATTCTATCATTGCAGCATTACGTGACGGTAAGTCAGATGTTGTAGCAAAAGATGGCTTAAGTTTCTCTGGCGATCAAACCATAACACGTTCAGGTCCTGATGCTAATGTTGCACGTGTTGCGTTTACATTACCTAAACCAAAAGACGGTAAAGTGTCTTATGGTGTAACACGTGACAACAAAGGTAATGTTGAAATTATTGCATTAGATAAAGTTGTGAATGTTACACCATCGAAAGATGATGTTGATACTCAGTTTGCAACCCAAGTTGAGAATATGTTTGCTCAACAAGATCTATCAACAACACTTCAGACTTTACGTGAGTCGGCGAAAGTGACTTACCCAATGTTGGACAAACCAGCAAATTAATTGAAATTTACATTTCTATTAACGGGCCGCTATTGTGCGGCCCGTCGTTTTTTTATCTTTTATTTTTAAATAATTCCCTCATCGTCCCGCTTTTCTTTTTATCCTTTTTAAACACTCATACCAATAAAGGATAAAAATATGTTGCCATCTCGCTTGTTTAAAGTTATTTCGTTGGCTGGTGGATTAGCACTCGCCTCTTTAAGTTACGCTGCTGACAATACGCATGAAGGTATTGATATCAAAATTAATATTAACACTGCTAATGTTGAGCAATTGGATACATTACTAATCGGCATTGGTGCTGAGAAAGCACAAGCGATAATTAATTATCGAAAAGTGCATGGTAAATTTGCGAGCGTTGATGATCTAACTAAAGTGAAAGGGATCGGTGAGGCGACTGTCGATAAAAATAGAAAGCGTATTGAATTGTAATTATTAATATTAACGGGAGCGAGCGTGCTCCCGTATATTGATCGTCATTTAAAGCGGTTATATTCAACTTGAGCGTTGATTTTTTGCTTGATAAGCAAGGCATACAGTATGCCTGTGATTGCGCCAATCAAATGGGCTTCAGTTGCTACACGAACGCCAATCAATTCTTCAGAACTCACAGATCCTCCAAAGTATTGTTCCCAACCTATCTTAATGATTAGCCCGAGGAGTAAGAGCCATCCCCCCCGCGTTTTTGATTGGATATCACGAATACAACCCCAAGCGAAGATGCCATGTAGTACACCTGAAAATCCAGCATACCAAGTAATACTGGTAGCAAAGAGCCCAATACCTATAGTGAACGATAAAATTAAGATCAATAAGCTATAAGACTTAGCATGAAAATGGGCACGGAAAATATAGCTAATGATTGCAAAGGCGCTAGCATTCATTGCAAGATGCACCCAATTGGTATGCGTGAAATTTCCTGATAGGATCCGCCATAATTCGCCATTGATAATGTCTTGGCGATCCCAAACTAATAATGGCTGACATTGTGGTAATTGAGCTATAACCATCATGATTATCGCAATAACAATATAATTTCGAATAGACAAGGCAACCTCAATGAGTCGGTACTGTGATAACTGTGGTAAAGCAAACAAAGCCTGCATTTGCCACTGGATTAAACCTATTGCAACTCAAACAGAGTTATGGATATTACAACATCCATCAGAAGTTAAACGAGCAATTGGTACTGCAAGAATACTATCACTTTCTTTACCCAATAGCCGACTTTGGGTAGGTGAGGATTTTTCGCAGCATGAGGAATTAAATGCAGCTTTAACTGATTCCGAACGTGATATTTATGTAGTTTACCCAGGAGAGCGTGCGATAGCACTGTCTGATGTAGCAGAGCAGGCTCAGCCATCTCGAAACAACGTGATTATTTTACTTGATGGGACTTGGAAGAAAGCCTATAAAATGTGGCAACTATCGACCAATTTACATCACTTACCGTTAGTCCATTTAGATAATGTAGAGACTGGAAACTATCGTATTAGAAAATCGCCAAAAGAGCAGGGAGTATCAACGGTTGAGGCGGGATATTTAGCATTATCAGTGTTAGAGCCAATATCTTTAAATCTTCAGCCATTGCTCTATACATTCGAAAATATGATTAATTTTCAAATTCAACAAATGCCGCCCGGCGTATTTGATAAAAACTATAAGGATTAGTTGGCACACAAAAGGGAGCATGGGCTCCCTTTATATTCACTGGTTAATGATTAAAAACCATAACCATTATTGCTGATACCTGTTTCAGAGGTAGGTAAGAATAATGTGCTATAGAGACGTTGAGAGAATCCATCCGTCATGCCTGAAATGTAATCGGCAATGATCCTAAGCTCGTTATCTTCTTGCTCTTTAGCTTCTAACCACCGCATGCGAGTATTATCTGGTAACAATCTTTCGGGATCAGAAGCAAAAGCTTCAAAGAGTTCCATGATCAATTGTTGCCCTTTATATTCTGACAGTTGTATCTCCGGTTTTTTTACCACATAGATACTTACGAACTGTTTAAGCACCTCTAAAGCGCGCTCCATCGGTTCGGATAAAAAGGCATTCCATTGTAATAATGGCTCATCAAAAAAATCAGTACCGTTTTGAATCGTAGGACTAATGGTTATAGAGGTAAGTAAACCATTGACCAGCGCGCCAATGGCATCTTTGCGCTGATGGTGGCTAGCAAACATCAGCTCGCTGATATCACTTATCCGTTCTTCTAGCCATGGATCACCACATTCTGCTATTTTTGATGCAACCGCTTCTTGCCAATCATCACGTGTCACAATCCCCATTACGATGGCATCTTCTAAGTCATGGACACCGTATGCAATGTCATCAGCTAATTCCATGATTGAACAATCTAATGATTTAAAACGTGTCTTACAGGGCTCTTTTGGCGATAAACGCTCACAACGCATTTGCGCAAAGAGGGCTTTATCTTTGCCTGATAACGGGCTTAATACCCAGTCAAAGACCTCTTTATCGTCCACATATAAGCCTTTCGCTGGATACCAGTCTTTTGCTTTAAGGTGACGAAAGTTCACGACATCAGGTGCGCGCTCTGGAGCGGTAGTTTCACTGAGTAGAGCTGGGTATTTTAGTAAACCAAGCAAGGTACGTCTGGCGAGGTTCATACCGTATCCTTCGGTATAAGGTTCGAGTAAGGTTACAATACGAAAGGTTTGTGCGTTTCCTTCAAAGCCGCCATGATTTCGCATCATGTAATTTAAAGCGACTTCACCGCCATGACCAAATGGTGGGTGACCGATATCATGTGCTAAGCACAAACTTTCCATTAAACTTGTTGAAGGGAGTAATGATTTAAACTCAGGTTGTTTTAATTTGAGTTGTGCAACAATCCCTGTACCGATTTGTGATGCTTCTAGCGAGTGGGTGAGTCGAGTCCGATAGAAGTCGTGATTACCAGCGCCATGGACTTGAGTTTTTGCTTGTAAACGACGAAAGGCGGCAGAATGAAGAATTCGGGCTCGATCGCGCTGAAAAGCTGAGCGATGATCATCACGACGCATTTTTTGTTCGTTATAAAAGCGCTCTTCCCATGCAGGTGAGATAGTAAATTCTGTCATTAACTAATATCGTCCAAAGTAAGATTAAAGCTATCAGCGAATGTCTCAAGAAAATAGGTCATCTCAGGTGTTTTGCGTTGCTCAAGAGTTTCTTCCAATCTTTTCTTCGCTCGAGTAAATTCATGGTTCCCTGCACTGAGTTCTTCAAGGCATTTTATATAAGCGCATAATGTATCGGCTTGTTTAACAATAGCTGCATTTTCAGCATCAATTTTATGGCTATCAAGCAGAGAGGCATAATCATCCTGAAATTCTTCAGGAAGCATAGAAATAAGTCGTTGTTCTGCTGCTAATTCGATTTTCTTATATTCTTCAGCAATTGCAGGGTTGTAGTATTTTATTGGGGTTGGCATATCACCTGTGAGTACTTCACTAACATCGTGAAACATACCTTGCAGCGCGATACGTTCAGGGTTTAGATTCCCACCAAATTTTCGATTTTTAATTAACGCAAGTGCATGAGCGACAAAAGCAACTTGAAGGCTGTGCTCGGAGATATTTTCAGTTTCGACACTTCGCATTAATGGCCAGCGTTGAATTAAACGCATACGAGCAAGGTGAGCGAAGAAATGACTTTTTTCCATGATGACCAATTCTCTTAAACTAAATGTGCTGATGAGCAGCATCTATAGACGTTATGCACTAAAGGTAACAGAAGTTAGGGAAATATTGACAGTTTTTAGTTAATAAAAAGCCCCGGTTTACCGAGGCTTAAGAATTGTTTGTAAAGGTTATTGACGATAGCTATGTAAGAAGCGCTCTAAGCGTCCCATTGCCAGTTCAAGATCATCGACATGAGGTAAGGTTACAATGCGGAAGTGATCCGGTTGTTTCCAGTTAAATCCGGTTCCATGTACAACAAGCACTTTCTCTTGTAGTAAAAAGTCCATTGCCATTTTTTGGTCGTCTTGAATATTAAATTTTTTCTGATCTAATTTCGGGAATAGATACAACGCGCCTTTTGGCTTAACACAAGAAATTCCAGGGATTTGAGTTAATAAATCATAAGCTTTATTGCGCTGTTCGAGCAGGCGTCCACCCGGCAAGATTAATTCATTAATGCTTTGGTAACCACCTAATGCAGTTTGAATGGCATGCTGCATAGGTACGTTGGCACACAAGCGCATTGATGACAGCATTTCTAACCCTTCGATGTAACCTTTAGCTCGGTGTCTTGGCCCTGAAATAACCATCCAACCTGCACGGAAACCACACACTCGGTAAGACTTTGAAAGGCCATTGAAGGTTACACAAACTACATCTTCTGCTAATGGGGCAATAGAGGTATGTTGTGCACCATCGTATAGAATTTTGTCGTAGATCTCATCGGCGAAAATAATCAAATCGTGCTGACGTGCAATTTCAACCACTTCGATCAGAAAATCTCGGCTATATACCGCACCCGTCGGGTTATTCGGATTGATTAAAACAATACCGCGAGTATTTGGCGTGATTTTTTTCTTTATATCATCAAGATCTGGATACCAATCTGATTGTTCATCACATGTGTAGTGAACCGGTGTGCCACCAGATAATGAGACTGCTGCTGTCCATAATGGGTAATCAGGTGATGGAACCAATATTTCATCTTTATGGTTTAGCAGTGCTTGCATTGCCATAACGATTAATTCAGAGACACCGTTACCGATATAAACATCTTCGACATCAAGATCAAGTAAGCCGCGCTTTTGGTAGTGTTGAACAACGGCTTTACGCGCAGAATAAATGCCTTTTGAATCACAGTAACCTTGGGAAGTTGGTAGATTACGGATCACATCCACGAGAATTTCATCAGGGGCATCAAAACCAAACGGTGCTGGATTACCGATGTTTAGTTTGAGTATTTTTTGCCCTTCTTCTTCCATACGCTTAGCGTGTTTCAGAACGGGACCACGTATGTCATAGCAAACATTATTAAGCTTGGATGACATCCCGAATTTTTGCATATGAGGCTTTCCTGATGATTATTAGGTATAACCACAAATTACACTATAAAAGAGGGATATAGGAACACCTTTTAGAAGATAATTATGTAAAATAGTGTTTTGTTTTCTTTTGGCAGAATGAAAATGGCGTGTTTAACTAGAATCAGCAAAGTTGAACAGAGGTTTCTGCTAGTCAGATAAGTAATACAAATGTGTTACTTCATTAGTCAGATGCTTTCTTGTGAGGTAGAATAATACATCATTCTTCTTTACTAAGAGAATTAGCAGTTATTCTCTCTCTTTAGGAAATAAGTGTCTATTCTTAGTAAGGAAAATATGTCTAAGAGAGTGACATATGTATCTTTCAGCCAGGGATGAGCCGTATTGGTGTAATAGAGCTGAGCGAGGTTATCTTGACTGCGTTACAACAAGCCGTTGAACGATTAATTGCTAAATTAGAGCAAGCATCTGCAACAACCCAGCGTATATTGGTTAAATTAGATCTATCAAAACATATCGACCTGATTGATTGGATGGATACACAAGCTTTGTATCCCAAATTCTATTGGCAATCGCGTAATTGCCGAGAAGAGGTTGTCGCGCTAGGACAAATAAAAACATTTACTGATCCTAAAGCCGCTGAGAAAGTGATTTCTGATGAGCAGCGAGTGTGGGGCGGGCGATCTTTTGATGGAAGAACAGAGCGAAATAAACGTTGTCTCTCCTCCTTTTTCTTTTTACCGCTGCTTGAATTAAGCCGTCTGGATAATGAATGGCATATTGCTGTTAATGTCGGTGAAGATCGCGCACGTATTGTGACGGCATTACAACATTTGATGTTTGATACATCGTTGATCAGTGGTATTCACAGTAAAATTTTAAATCGCAGTTATACGCCAGATTTTTCTGGTTGGTCAAACATGCTGACACGAGCATTAGATGCGATTGAACATAAAGAATTTGAAAAAGTGGTGCTTGCTCGACGAACAAAGTTACAGCTTGATAAACCTGTATCACCCGCTCAATTACTGAAAGCGAGTTGCGCTAATAACAGCAATAGTTTTCACTTTTTACTGGCGCTGGATGAAAAGCATGGCTTTATGGGCTCAACGCCAGAACGTTTATTTCAACGCCATGAACATGCGATACAAACTGAAGCGTTGGCAGGTACGATTGGGCGTGGTAAAGATGATGTAGAAGATCAGCAATTAGCACAATGGTTATTATCTGATAATAAAAATCGCTACGAAAATCGTTTAGTGGTTGATGATATTGTTAATCGATTAGTGCCCTGTAGCCAATCGATGAATGTGTCTCAAACTCCTGAGTTGGTTCAACTACGTAAAGTCCAGCATTTAAAGCGAAGTATTGATGCTGAATTAAATAGTGGCGTCTTTAGTGCAGATCTATTAGATAATTTACAACCAACCGCTGCGATTGCTGGATTACCTCGTGATCCTGCGCTTCATTTTATAGCTGAAAACGAACCTTTTTCTCGCGGTTGGTATAGTGGGGCGGTGGGTTATATTAGCCAGCAGCATAGTGAGTTTTGTGTGGCTATTCGTAGTGCATTAATCATTGAAGGTGAAGTTCATTTATTTGCAGGAGCAGGCATTGTGCCGGGCTCAGTAGCTGAAAGTGAATGGAAAGAACTTGATCGAAAAACATCAACACTCTGTAGTTTATTTGAGCAAGAGACGGATAGCTCGTTAACTGCTGAAATGGAGTATAAAAGCGCATCATGCAATTAACCTTATCGAATAGTCTTTCTTATAGGGCTGCATTAAATAGTTGTTGGGCTGAGCTGATACTTGAAGAGTTAGTCCGACAAGGTGTTCAACATGTTTGTATTGCGCCAGGTTCTCGTTCCACACCATTGACGTTAGCGGCAGCAAAGCAGTCAAAACTGACTATTCACACTCATTTTGATGAACGTGGTTTAGGCTTTCTCGCATTAGGTTTAGCCAAAGCATCACAAACCCCCATTGCGGTGATTGTGACATCAGGTACAGCAGTCGCTAATTTATTACCTGCAGTTGCTGAATCTGGGCTAACAAAAGAAAAATTAGTGCTGTTAACCTCAGATCGTCCTGTTGAATTACTGCAATGTGGCGCAAATCAAGCCATACGCCAGCATGGTATTTTTTCGCAACATGTAACAGAGTTTGTTGATCTACCCGCCCCTACACTTGATATCTCTCCTAATTGGTTATTAGGCGTGGTTGATGAGTTGATGCATCAACAGCAGTTACGTGGCGGAGCCATCCATTTAAATTGTCATTACCCTGAGCCGCTATATGGTGAGGCGATAGATTTTTCGGCCTATCTAGCGCCAGTTAAAAAGTGGCAGGCAACGGTATTACCGTATTGCCAACATCAACAAGCGACTAGCGCTGATATCGTCATTGATTCAGTGCAATGGCAGCGGTTGTGCGATAAAAAAGGCATAATTGTTGCGGGTAAGTTAGCGGCCAATGAACTTGCTGATGTGAAAGCGTTAGCAGCCCGATTAGGCTGGCCATTATTGGTCGATCCTCAAGCTGGAGGCTCGAGCGAATATGCGGGGTTTGATGGTTGGTTACAAAATCCAGCCTGTGCCGAAGTTTTGTCTCAAGCACAAGTATTACTGCAATTTAGTGCACGGATTGTTTCTAAACGTTTATTACAGTTTATTGGCGATCAGCCGTGGGATGATTATTGGTTAATCGATCCACAACAAGGACGTTTAGACCCTCATCATCATTCTGGTTCTCGTATTCAAGCGAATGTGAGCGCGTGGACCTGTGCAGCGCTTCTTGATGAAAAAACATCACCACATAGTGGATGGGCATTACCGTTAGTGGGCGCGTCTAAGCGTTATCGTGAAATAGCGAAGCAGCATTGTGACAATTTATCTGAAATGTCATTAGCGACATTATTGAGAGATTGGCTCGCACCTGATTCTGAGTTGTTTCTCGGTAATAGCATGATTGTTCGACTGCTAGATATGTTTGGTGATTTACCAACTACAGCGACATTTACCAACCGTGGTGCATCAGGTATTGATGGATTAATAGCAACAGCGGCTGGTGTGCAACGCGCTAGAAAAGCACCATTAGTGATGCTATTAGGCGATACGTCATTTTTATACGATCTTAATTCTCTCGCATTATTAAAACAAACTGCATTACCTATGGTCGTGGTGGTTACGAATAATGATGGTGGCGGTATTTTTGATATGTTACCAGTACCAGAGCAGCAAAAAGATGATTTTTATCGTATGCCTCATGGTTTTGAATTTAGCCATGCAGCTGCCATGTTTGGATTTAACTATCAAAGCCCAACAACAGTTGCTGAAGCCCAAACTGCGGTAGTGAATGCACAACAAGTTAACCAGACAACGATCATCGAAATTAAAACGCCTGCTGGAGAAGCTGGGCAGATGTTAAAAGAGATCTTTTCTGAGGTAAAACGTGCGTCTTTACTCTGAAGTATTTGGAAAATGCCCGCAAGCAGGCCAACCCGTGATTGTTTTTCTTCATGGGCTATTAGGCTCAGGGCGGGACTGGCGATTAATTACTTCAGCACTAATGCATCACTATTGTTGTGTAACTATCGATCTGCCTGGGCATGGCTTTAGTGCGTCAGTATCTATGCCACTAGATGATTCTGATATTGGCTTTAAACAGAGTTATCAGGCGATACTAAAAACGTTGGAACACCATGGTATTCAACGTTTCGTTTTGGTAGGGTATTCGTTAGGTGCGCGACTTGCTATGTATCTGGCAACGCAATTATCAAATGAGGATACCACTAAGCGTGGGCCAAGGTTGCAAGGGATCTTTTTAGAAGGTGGGCACTTTGGATTACCGCTTTCAGACCGTGCGGCGCGTCTTGATAATGATAAAACATGGGCTGCACGTTTTTCTCAACAATCTCTAATTTCAGTGCTGAATGATTGGTATCAACAAACTGTTTTTTCATCACTGAACCATGACCAAAGACAAAGCTTAGTCGCTAAACGTAGTGATAACCTTGGCCAAGGTGTCGCGAATATGTTGCTAGCAACGTCATTATCTAAACAACCATTATTACTCACACCGCTACAAAACTTAAAATTACCCGTTCGTTATGTTTGTGGTGAATATGATGCAAAATTTCGTCAGATCGCTATGCAATCAGAGCTAAGCGTAGAAGTGATCCCTGATGCTGGGCATAATATTCATGTAGAACAACCACATGCATTTACATCTGCCTTATCTGCTTTTATTCAAAAGTTGTAACGAGCCATTGTAATTAAAGTGATTTAATATGCCGTTAAACTAAGGTTTAGCGTGTTTTATGCTCTGGTATTAATTAAAGGTTATCAAGAATGCGCAGCGTTAAGTTATATCGATATCAGTTACCGATGGATTCTGGTGTTATTTTACGTGATCAACGTTTAGTAACACGTGAAGGTTTGGTTGTCGAACTTACTCAAGGTGACAAAGTTGGTGTAGGTGAAATTGCGCCACTGCCTGAGTTTAGCAATGAAACGCTAGAGCAAGCGTTAGATCAAACAAAACAACTAGTTGAACATTGGCTTGAAGGGAAAGATATCCATATCAACGATGCTTATCCCTCTGTTGCCTTTGGTTTTAGTTGTGCAATGGCAGAGTTAGCGGGCGAATTACCCCTTACTGCAAACTATGCGGTAGCGCCATTATGCTCCGGTGATCCTGACGAGTTGATTGAGCGTTTAAATACCGAAAATGGCGATAAAGTCGCTAAAATTAAAGTCGGCATGTATGAAGCGGTACGTGATGGTATTGTCGCTAATATGTTTATTGAAGCGATCCCTGAGGTTCAGTTACGTTTAGATGCTAACCGTAGATGGACACCGCTTAAAGCACAGCAGTTTGCTAAATATGTGAAGCCTGAAAATCGGCAAGGGATCGCGTTTTTAGAAGAGCCTTGTATTGATCCTCAAGATAGCCTGATTTTTGCAGAGCAAACAGGTATTAATATTGCCTGGGATGAAACTGTCCGCGAGCCTCATTTTGAAGTAAAAGCACAACCAGGTGTTGCGGCAATTATTATCAAGCCCACACTAACTGGTAGCTTAGCCCGTTGTATCGAGCTGGTGGAACAAGCTCAAGCGGTAGGGTTAACGGCAGTGATTAGTTCAAGTTTAGAATCAAGCCTAGGATTAAATCAGTTAGCGCGTTTCGCCCAGTGGCAAACACCCAATGTTATCCCCGGTCTAGATACCATGCAGTTGTTTAAAGCACAATTGGTGACACCTTGGCCGGATAGTGAACTTCCAATGATCTCTTTAGCAGAATTAGACCTAGTATGGCAGAAATAAAACACGATTTTCTAACATGGCCTTGGCAGCGATGGGCTGCAGAACGCCCATCAGATATAGCCATCTCTTTAGGTGATAAAACGCGTGATGCACAAACGTACACCTGGGCAGATGTCTCTTCAAACGTTGATGATTACGCACAAGGGTTAGTCGAGCAGGGCGTTAAGCGTGATCAACTTGTGGCCGTCATCGCTGATAATTCGATCCAAGTATTATGGCTGATGCTTGCAATTTTTCGAGTGGGGGCACGCTATGTAGGGCTTAACCCGAAGTTGTCTTCTTCTGAATTGCAGCAACAGTTAGTGGTACTCGATAATGACTATATTTGGTCGGATAGTGAACACGATATAACAGTGCTAACTGGGCAAAATATTGTTCTGCAATTCCCCACTGTGGCACGGATGGTACCTGTGACATGGCAAGAGCATCGTCCAATGACACTGACTTTAACATCAGGTTCATCGGGTATACCCAAGGCAGTGGTTCATAATGCCGAGTCACATTTAGCCAGTGCTTCTGGCTTGCTGAGTCAAATGACATTCACAGCAGAGGATAGTTGGTTATTGTCATTACCGTTATTCCACATTTCGGGTTTAGCGATTGTATGGCGCTGGTTATATCGCGGAGCATGTTTAGTTATTGTCGATAAGGCACAGCAGCAACAAGCATTGCATTGGGTGACTCACGCATCATTAGTACCAACGCAATTACAACGTCTGCTCGAGAGTATTGATAATACGGCAGCACCATCATCGATGATGCTAAAACAGGTGTTATTAGGTGGTGCACATATCCCAGTTACTCTCACTAATAAAGCGCACAGTGCTGGTATTAGCTGTTGGTGTGGTTACGGTATGACGGAAATGGCATCAACAATATCGGCTAAACAAGCGAATGAGAGTAGTGGTGTCGGTAACGTATTACCGAATAGAGAATTACTTTTACGTGATGGTGAGATCTTAGTTCGAGGTAAAAGCTTGTGCTTGGGGTATTACCGTAACCATACTATTTTTTCTATTTTAGATAACCATGGCCACGACGGGGAATGGTTTGCAACTAAAGACATGGGTGAGTGGCACGATGATGAGCTATTTATTCATGGTCGCGCAGATAACATGTTTATTTCTGGTGGAGAGAATGTTCAACCAGAAGATATTGAAGCGGTACTGTTACAGTATCCAGAGATAGAGCAAGCTGTTGTTTTACCCATTGATGATTATGACTTTGGTCAACGACCGGTTGCTATTGTGAAAACAACTTGCCCGATGGATGCGGTATTTATTGATCATGTGATGACTTATATGACAGATAAAGTGGCTGCGTTTAAGCGCCCAGTTCGTTATCTTGCTTTACCTGATGGCGATATTTATCAAGGGATTAAACTCTCTCGGACGAAATTAGCCGACTGGTTATCTAAGCAATAATAAAAAGGCGAAGCTAATATAGCTTCGCCTTTTTAATCTATTTGTTAGTTAGAACCTAACAAAGAAGAGCACTATTTTCTATCGCCCCGTAATTGCGTTACTTGTTGATATAACAATTGGCTATTTGCCTCTTGGGAAGATAGACACTCCCCAGCGACGATAGTGACTTGTGACCAGAAACGTTTTGGCCATTTTAATAAAGCAACGCCACCCTCTCGACTAAAATAACTTCCCCATAGCCCCTGCAATGCCACAGGGATCACCGTGACATTCGAACGTTTAATGATTAAATCAATGCCACGCATAAACGGGGCTATTTCGCCATCAAAGGTGAGCTGTCCTTCTGGAAAAACACAAACAATATCGCCATTATCCAAATGTTCTGACACTTTTGAAAAAGCATTACGAATAGATGTACGGTCATTCGCATCGACAGGAATCGCCTTACATGCTTTACAGAAGGATTTGACCAATGGCAGGTTATAAATATCACGGTCCATCAAAAAGCGGATAGGGCGTGGGCAGCTGCCTGCTAATAGTAATGCATCCATGTAGCTGACATGATTACAGACAAGTAACACACCACCTTGTTCAGGAATATTATTCAAATTCTGTTTTTTTACACGATACATCGTATGAGTGATCATCCAAACCACAAAGCGCCAAAAAAAATCAGGGGCTTGGAAGTAGATATAGACAACAACTAATGAATTAACCGCCGCTAAGATTAAGAAGAACTCTGGAATGGAAAGCTTTAAAACAGATAAGAAGACAATGGCTGAAATAGCACTGACAACCATAAATACAGCATTCCATATATTATTTGCTGCAATGATTTGTGCACGTTCATCTTCTTTAGAGCGCTGCTGCATTAAGGCATAAAGCGGAACAATAAAAATACCGCCAGCAATACCGAGTAAAAGCAATGACGCAAAGATTGGCCATAGGCTTGGTGCCGTCATAAACGCCATTAGGCTCTGAGTTTGCACTGTAGTTGCTGGGGCGAGGAAATATAAACCTGAACCAAATAACGTGATCCCTAAACTACCAATAGGCACTATTCCTGGATCTATACGGTGTTGAGATAAGCGATCACAACACATTGAGCCAATAGCAATACCAATAGAAAATAGCATCAGTAAGAAAGAGACCGAAGCGGCATTACCACCGAGGCTGATTTTTGCATAATTAGGGAATTGGGTGAGATAGCAAGCCCCTAAAAACCAAAACCAACTAATCCCCATAATACATTGGAAAATCGTTTTATCTTGTCGTGCAATAGCCATGGTTGAACGAGTTTGTTTAATCGGTTGCCATTTGAACGTTGTTTTCTTTACCGTAGGTGGCGCGCTCGGAATAGCAAGAGATGTGAGATAGCCTAATATCGCAAAAATGATCACGGCTCCTGCAGCAATATAGTGAGCGTTATGGCTGTCGGCAATAAAACCTGCGAGCAATGTGCCAAGTAAAATAGCTAAAAAGGTCCCTGTTTCAACCAAAGCGTTACCTGATATTAACTCTTCTGATTTTAAGTGCTGGGGAAGTAAGGCATATTTTGCAGGCCCGAAGAAAGCCGATTGGGTTCCCATCAAAAAGAGCAACACCAGAAGGGCGGAATAACTGTGATAGAAAAAGGCTATTGCAGCAAGGCTCATTATCACAATTTCAGCGAGTTTAACTCGGCGCATGATCATTGCTTTATCGTATTGATCGGCAATAACACCAGCAGAGGCTGAAAATAAAAAGAAAGGTAAAATAAATAACCCAGCGGCAATGTTAATCAGTAAATTAGCACTCAGTGGAAGGGTATCAACAGAAGCGTAAGCGATCAGGATTAATAATATATTTTTGTAAACATTATCATTAAATGCCCCAAGTGCCTGCGTTAAAAAATACGGTAAGAAACGCCGTTTGGTTAGAAGACTCGATTGGGGCTTTGTGGTCATTTACGCTATCTCTATTACTAATTCCACTTATTTAGATAAGTATTTAAAAGGTTATCAATAAGTGCTTTGCCGTCAACAGGCGTCGAGGTAAATAGCTTATCATCAACAGTCAGTAGTGTAATACCGTGAACACCAGCCCAAATAACACGGCTTGTTTCCAGTACTTCTTCTTTAGACATGTTACTGCTAACTTGACCAATCAATGATTCCAACATGCCCGTCATGTTATTGATTCGATCTGATTGCCATTCTGGTAAATCTTCACCATTCATGGTGTGTTGGAAGATTAACTGCCAGCGGTATGGATGAGCAATTGCAAAGTCGAGATAACAATATGCGAGACTACGAAGTGCCTGCTCTGGATTGGTTGCACCTGTTAAACACGTCTGTGCTTCTTGAGATAATTCATCAAGTGTTTGGGCAACTGCGTGTAGTAACAGTAAATTATAGTTACCGAATACATTCACTAATGTACTTGGAACATAGCCAATCATAGCGGCGACTTTACGTAAACTTAGCTCATGGTGAGGGTGCTCATTGAGAAAGTTTTTTACCTGCTCCAGTGTCATGCTTACCAACTCTTCACGAGTATGGTCATTTCTTCTTGCCATGGGTATTACTCTTTGATGTGTTTGCTTATCGTATTTTAAAAACTAACGTTATTAATTATAGAACGGTGTTCAATATTGTTATTGTTATTTAATCGAAACCATAGTTGTTAGGAATTCGATGCCAGAACAAGTTGTGACAATTTATTTCTAAAGATTGGAAATGATATCTTGTCACAACAAAAATCACCAATACTAAACGCTATACAGTTTTATTCTTGGTATTTTCTAAAGATACTTGATCGTTTAACGTCCAAAAATCGATAAGAATACCTATTAGGAAGAACCCAAAGGTACAAAGATAAAGTATCCCTGTGATCCATTTACCCATGTACATGCGGTGGACGCCAAACACGCCAAGAAAAGTGAGCAGTAGCCAAGCGATATTATAATCAATCTCACCACTAGCAAAACGCAAGTCAGACTCTCTGTTCATTGATGGAATTAAGAACAAGTCAATTAACCAGCCAATACCGCATAGACCTAAGGTTAAAAACCAAATAGTCCCTGTTACAGGTTTGCCATAATAAAAGCGGTGAGCGCCCGTAAAGCCGAATATCCAGAGTAGATAACCAATGATTTTGCTGTGAGTGTTATTCTCTTGCATAAAAATATCCATGTTAGTGTTGAAAATATCGTAAGATAAAAAACAACAAAGACTTAACGTGTGATTACTTATAAAAGACCACTTTTGATGGGGAAAGTGCCATAAAAAGAAGAACATTTTTATAAGTCGTTTAAATAAAAAACAGTATACAAAAATATTTAGGCGCTGTATTTAAGAATGATGAGATTATCACCGATAAATGTTAAGAAATAGTAACAATTTCGCGACGGCTTTGAATTGACATTCTCCGTTATATGGCTACGATGCATACAGGACATGGATAAGGTACTTCAACAATGATGAAACGCTTTTTTACCGTATTTGCTTTAGTGTTTGTGGTCGCATTGTCGGCTCCGCATGCTGAAGCAAAGAAATTCGGTGGTGGCAAGTCGTTTGGTAAAAGTTTTAAAACTGCGCCAATGAAAAAACAACAGCCACAACAAACAGATACTATTCGTAAACAAAACTCACCTGCGTCATCGAGCAAGAAAGGCTTAATGGGCGGTCTATTAGGTGGCTTACTTGCAGGTGGCTTACTCGCTGCTTTCTTTGGTGGTTCATTTGATGGTATCCAGTTTATGGATATTCTCATTATCGGTGTGATTGCATTTGTATTGTTTAAATTATTTAAAGCAATGCGTGCAAATAAAGGCACTCCGATGGGGCATCGTGAATCTTATGCAGGAAACTCTCCACGACAGCAGCCACAACAAGCACAACAGCAATATCGTCAAGCGACAGGTTCGCAATCTCAACCACAAAATGGTGGTTTTGAGTCAACCGATAGTGATGTGCCATTTAATTTGCCGCCTAACTTTAATATGAATGCATTTTTAAGTGGTTCTCGCGATCACTATCGCATTATTCAAGGTGCATGGAATCATAACGAATTAGCGAAAATCAAAGAGTACGTATCACCTGCGTTATTTGCTGATTTACAAGCTGAACGTGCTAAACTTTCAGGTGAGCAACACACCGAAGTGATGTACGTTGATGCTGAACTTGTACGTGCAGACTATGACGCAAATTCAGCACAGCTAAGTATTAAGTTCTCTGGTCGTTATAAAGATACCCAAGAAGGGATTGAAGAAGATATTAATGATGTATGGCATTTAGAGCGAGATTTAAAAACGCCAAATGCACCATGGTTAATTGTCGGTATTCAAGCTTAATTTAAAAGCCGCTTTTATTAGCGGCTTTTTTATATCTCTCAACAGGTTAGGGCGTTTTTTGTACAATTGTAAACATCCGAAAAAAGAGTTATAAAATTATGAGCGCGATCGCATTTCACTGATATAAAGATCGTAAGATGTTGATCTTGGCACCTAGTTTTATCACCAGTAACCGCTAGTATTAACTCATGATATTAAATAGGTCAGTCGTTAGACATTGAGATCTAAATAGAGACTAATAAGAGGTCGTTATGCCATACACTCAAGATATTGTTGAAGAAATGAATCTATTAGTGAAATTCCCTATTCATAGCAACATGGAAGGGGTAAAAGTTCATAGTGATGCAAATCCAGCATTGGTTTCAGCTGCTCAACGTTTATATGCGAAAGGATTGGTTACTCAACTAGATGGTGGTTATTTAACACATACTGGCCATCAGGTGGCGGAAAGCGCAAAAATTGCGTTACGTATTCTGACGGGGAAAACGACAGAATAACGCCGTCGCAAGATAGTGAGCATTGATCAAGTCATTTGCTCTAATTCTGTAATTATCGTTAAAGCTTGCTCATTGGTTTTTCCACAAATATCAGGGCAAGCTTTAAAGTGGTGGCATACAGCAGGGCGTTCAGCTTTGCCAAAAAGTTTACATAAATTTTGCTCATTGAGTTGAACGCAAGGGACACCTGCAGGCTTGCCGTTTGGCATTCCTGGTATGCTTGATGAGATACTTGGAGCTATACAGCAGGCACCACAGCCAAGACGACATTCCATCAATCACTCTCTTCATTGTTTAAATTGGCTGCGCAAATTACCACTCCTTATTCATAAGATCAAAATTAAAGAACTATTTCAGCGATATATTTACTTTATTTCTATAAATAATAATAGCTCTCATTTCGATGCTGTTGTTTATTAATAGGTAATTTAAATTTGCAGTTTACCGTCAGGATCGCTATAAACACCGCGCTATAATAAAATAGTAAATGGTAATTTAGCGCTGTTATAAAGCGCGTAACGTGAATTCGGTGTAGGTATCATGACGCATTTTTGGCAAGAAAAAGACTTAGCAACAATGACCGATCAGGAGTGGGAATCACTTTGTGACGGTTGTGGTAAGTGCTGTCTGCATAAGCTTATTGATGATGATACAGATGATATCTATTACACCAATGTGGCATGCAGTTTATTAGATAATAAAACATGTTCTTGTAAAGATTATCCTAATCGTTTTGAATCCGGAGAAGAATGCCTAAAGTTGACTCGTGATCGTATTGATGAGTTTGTTTGGCTTCCTGAAACGTGTGCATACCGTTTATTAGCAGAAGGAAAACCATTACCTGAGTGGCATCCATTGCTCACTGGTTCAAAAGAAGCGATGCATAAAGCCAACGAATCGGTACGCGACAAGATTGTGTACGAAATTGATGTGATTGATTGGGAAGATCACATCACAAATCACCCCTTACGTCGTTGATTTAAAAGATATATATTAAAGGCTCGTTAGATAACGAGCCTTTTTTGTTTATTTTTATAATAATCTAAAGCAGCGTTTTATCGCCTTGCTCAGTGAAAATAAAATTAACACCTAGTTTATTATCTGCATTGAGTTCTTGTTCGATAACGGTTTGTGGATTCGTGCCTTTCTTTAAGCTGTGTTTAATGTGTGTGATGATCACATTAAGATCTTTTAATGGTTGTTCACCACCAACATAGCCTGCCAATGAATCTAATTCTGCGAGTAACCATTTTGGTGTTAAGTGACCAAATAGTAATTTATCTGGTGTGCTATTGCTAAAAGAAGTCTCAATGAAGATCCCTTTTAGTTTCTTTTGCTGAATATACGGTGCAATCTGTTGCCAAATAGTATCTAACGCCGTGCTTTTTTCGACCGCGTCAGGACCAGTATCCCCTAAATAAATGACCACTTCGTTGGCGGCATTTTTAAATAAGAATGCGGTAGATTCTGCGCCTGAATGACTTAATGGAAAGGCTTTTACTTTTAATTCGGTATTGGCAACGGGTAACCACTGGTTGATAGTCAGTGGTGCTAACTCATATTTGCCGAGTTTAAAGCCTTCACCTTGGCTCGTAAAATTAGGCCATGCCTTCCAATTAAAATAATCTTGGCTGATAGTTTGATGAACAGACGGAAGGGCATAAATAGGTTTATTGCTGTCATCTGGCGAAGCAATAATAAGTCCTGCAATATGATCAAGGTGGGCATGACTAATAAAGTAGCCCTGAATTTTCTGGGTTAGGATATAACCTTCTTGGGTGTAAGGGCTGGATATCGGTGCCATCATGTCATTGAATGCATCTTTATTGGTCGCAGCGATAAGCCCATTGACAATGCTACCAGCATCTAAGGTTATGTAATTGTTGTCAGTGTTTGATTTCAGCATAAATGCGGTCAGGTTGCCGTCTTGGATCCCACCTTTAGCGCCAAGTGTAATAACATCAAACCCAGCAAAACTGAATGATGAATAGCAACACAGTGCAGCCATAATTAAATGTTTATTCATAAAAATCCATACTGATAAGAAATGGTTTTAGTGCTGATAAACGCTAAAACGTAACTTGAAAGAGTCCTAATACAGCGAGATATATACAAAATACACGGTTGAGAGCAAAGTGATTTTTATAAGAAGTGAGAGATAGCTGAAATAAAATATAGTCTAATAAATAAGTATGCTAATTAGGCTGATTAGTGAGGAAGTGATTACAACGTGTTAAAGGAATTGCATTGACGAGGATCGTCAGTTTGTAGCCTTTTCTTAAACCATTTAATACGTTGTGCAGAGGTGCGATGTGTAAAACCGTCAGGTTGAACGGCATGGCCTGCCATTTATGCACAAGTGTGAAGAATGGGGAGTATTCAATGATGGTGGAAGGTAAAAGAAGACAGCCTAATTAGGTTGGGCTGTCCATTGATGCGACTACTGCTGCGCGCGCTGAAGCACTTCGATGATGGGGGTAGCTTTATTTAAGGCGCGAATATCGGTAAATAATAATTTCGCTTGGGGGTACTCATGACGTAGGTAAGAGAACCATTGCTTTACCCTATTAGGGTAGTAAAGCCCTTTATCTCCTTTGATCTCAAATTGAGAGTAAGTTAATAATAAAGAGAGTACTTCTTCCCAACTCATATGCGCTTGGTTATGTTTTACGACATTGCCTAAATTTGGCAAATTAAGCGCGCCGCGACAGACCATTAATGCATCTGTATTGGTGGCAGATAGGCATGCTTGACCATCCTGATAATTCCAGACTTCGCCATTAGCAATAATTGGGATAGTGACACTTTGTTTAAGCTGCTTAATATAATCCCATTTAATCGTCTCTGCACGGTAACCATCTTCTTTAGTACGCGCATGGACTACCATTTCATCGGCACCGGCTTGGGCAATAGCATCTGCAATTTCAAAACATTGGGCAGGATCATCCCAGCCTAAACGTACTTTTGCCGTTAAAGGCTTAATGGGATTGACAGCAGCGCGACAAGCTTTAACTATTTGATAAATACGCTCTGGCTCTTTTAGCAAAACAGCACCACCACGACTTTTATTGACCGCTTTTGCTGGACAACCAAAGTTAATATCAACACCTGCAGAGCCTAGTGAACATGCACGCTGCGCATTTTCAGCCATCCAGTTAGGATCTTGTCCTAAAATTTGTACCCGCACAGGGGTACCTGAGCGTGTTTTTCCACCTTGACGTAACTCGGGACATAGACGATAGAAAACACTGCTAGGCAATAGGCTATCAATGACACGGACAAATTCAGTGACACAAAGATCGTAGTCATTAATTTCAGTCAGCATCTCACGCATTAAATGGTCTAAGACGCCTTCCATCGGGCCTAAAATAACTCGCATAGTGGTTATAGCTCTGCTCGGTAATTACATATAAGGGGCAAGATTCTAGTGCGAGAGGGTTAATTTGTCACCATTGATTTTAAATAGTGCGGAGTTGATGACCCGAAACAATGGTTTTTTGTTCAAGTTGATGTTGTTGACAAGATAGCGCCATTTTCACCATGCTACGTGCCACGCACTCAGCTGGTATTGGGGAGAAATGCTTTAGGGGACCGACAACCAATGGATTGATCACATCAAACACGTGTTGTAATAATTGCTCGTCAGTACGCATTTCACTGCGCTCACCTTTTAAAGGGCCTGGTCGAATAAAAATACAGTGTTCAAATCCGATCTTAGTGATTGCTTGCTCCATTTTTCCTTTACAGCGTAAGTAGTGGGAAGGAGAGCGGCTCGATGCACCAAGACTGGATACGACAATAATGTGTCTAACGCCCAGATTTTTCATTGTGGTGGCGACATCTTTTACCAAATCGAGATCAACTGCTGCAAGTGCCGATTTACTGCCCGCCTTACGTTTTGTCGTACCTAAACAAATAAAACCATATTGCGGCTGAGGCGTTTCGTGCTCCCAGTTATTTATTCGAAGGAGCGGATCAATGATTTGGTGTAATTTACTGCTGTGAAACGGTAATTCACGACGAGATAGAGCATAAATATGTTTAAATTTTTTATTGGCAAGTAACTGGTGTAAGAGTTCATCTCCAACTAAACCACTCGCGCCAGCAATGATTGCATTTAAATCGTGATTATCCATGGCTATTCCCATCGCATAGATTATAAATGATGACATTTATCTGTAATTAAACAGAATATATGTTTAATTTCGCTGAACTGCATCAAATATCAAGTAATTAGCATAATAAATTTTTAATCAGCACGACTTACATTGTTATCAGAAACAATCAATATTGCGATTTATTCTACTCAATAAGTGATGATATGAAGTTAAAGGATGAGTTCAGGTATAATGGCGATAGAAACTTTTATTGGAAATTATCATGAATACATTAATGACACTCCCAACTGGCTGGGATGGCATGTCAGCTTCTTTTATTGAAGGCGCGTTATTTGCTGCAAATGCAAACCCGAAACCAATGGAACCTGAGATTTGGTTACCCGTGTTATTAACTGGTGCTGTCACTGAAGGTAATGATACAGCGCTATCAGATACCGATAAAGTTGCCGTATTAAATCACTTTGAAATGCAGTATCGCACAGTAAAAGCGGGTGAATACCAATTACCGGTAGAGCTTAAATGGCAAGAAAGTGGTGAAACAAATGAGGCACTTTCACAGTTTGCTCAAGGCTTTTTAGCTGTTTGGCATTACATTGAACCAAACTGGGAAGAGATGTCGATTTCAGATGGCACAATGCGTATGTTATCAGCATTACTGACAACGCTAATGTTATGTGTTGATGAAGCAGGTACTCTGGAACAAATGGAGCAAGCGGGCGTAACAGGAATGCCGGCACCAAGTGAGCTTTATTCGCAACTACCATTGATGCTAACTGAAGTAATGATGGCAGCGGATCAACTTCAAATTGGCACAGGAGCACAAGCGATTAACCCTTATAAAAATATTGGTCGTAATGATCCTTGCCCATGTGATAGTGGTAAGAAATTCAAACAGTGCTGCGGTAAGTCACATTAATGCAAAAGCTTAAAACAATCGTTGTTGTTGCGGGAGTGATTGAGAAAGAAGGTAAGTACCTACTTGCTCAGCGATTAGATAATGCGAGCCAAGGTGGTTTATGGGAATTTCCTGGCGGTAAAGTTGAAGTGGGGGAATTACCAGAGTACGCATTAGAGCGTGAGCTTATGGAAGAGTTAGCGATCACGACTAAAACACAACAATGGTTGGCTGATAGCGTGTTTGATTACGGTGATAAAATCATTGAATTAAAAGGTTATTTAACTCGATGGTGTGAAGGCGATATTGTATTAAATACGCATCAAGCAATGGTATGGGTGAGTTTAAACGAATTTAAACGTTATCCATTATGTCCTGCTGATTACCCTATTCTAACCGCCTTAGAACAACATGTATTAGCGAAGTAACGACTAACAAAAAAGCGAAGCCTAAATTGTTAGTCTTCGCTTTTTCTGTCTTATTTATTCGCTTCGAACTTAAGCTGATTTCTTACCGAAGAACTGCGCGATAACCATGACAGCCCAAACAATGAGGTTTCCAGCAAAAATAACAACCAACCATTGTGGCATCGTAAGTGTTAAGAAATGCCAAACAATTTTTGCACAATCACCGTATGCTTCAAACATCCAAGGAGCCCAATGATTTATTGGCGCCCAGCTTGGAAATCGGACGAATAAATCACAGGTTGCAAATGGTGATGGGTTTAACTGAAAACCCACATGTTGATAGGCCAATACAACACCACGGTATGCACAATATCCCCAACCGGCTAAACCAATCCATCGGAAAAAGGCATTTTGAGGGGCGAGAAGACCAACAAGAGCGGCAAAACCGATCCCCATCATCGCGACACGTTCATAAACACACATCACACACGGTGCAAGGTTCATTACATGTTGAAAGAATAGGGCACAACCTTCAAAGGTAACAATAGAAAGAAGTAGTAGCAGCCATGCTAAACGTGATTTTGAAAAGGTATTGAGGTATTGCATCATCGATACTCTACGTACTAATTAAGATAAAAGAAAACCCTGAACTATCAGGGTTTTCATATACGTTATGACACTAATCTAACACCAATATTCAATCATAGCTTTATAGAGAAGTAAATCATCTGTCAATTTCGCTATTGTGAATTAGTGAGCAAGTGCAGGTATTGTTGCGGCGGCTGATGATGCATCAGTGATCCAGCCCATGGTATAGAACCAATCTGTCATAGGAACTAGCATTAGCTCAATGCCGGCTAAACCTACGGATGCAAGAACAATAGTGTAAGGTAACGCCATGTATACCATACGACCGTAAGAAAGACGGATAAGTGGTGCAATAGCAGAGGTTAAAGCAAACAAGAATGCCGCTTGACCATTTGGCGTTGCTACTGATGGTAAGTTAGTACCTGTATTGATAGCAACGGCTAACATATCAAACTGACTACGGTTAATAACACCGTTTGTTAGCGCGGTTTTTACTTCGTTAATATATACCGTACCAACGAATACATTGTCTGAAACCATAGATAGCAAGCCATTCGCAATGTAGAACATAGTAAGCTGTGAACTACCTTCAAGGCTTAACACCCAATGAATAATAGGTGCGAATAGCTGTTGATCAATGATGACTGCAACGACAGAGAAGAACACAGCAAGTAGTGCGGTAAAGGGCAGTGCTTCTTCAAATGCTTTACCCAAAGCGTGCTCTTCGGTGATCCCAGTAAACGATGTTGCCAAAATAATAACGGTTAAACCGATTAAACCCACCGCAGCCAAGTGCATTGCAAGGCCGATAATTAACCATACTGCTATTGCCGCTTGAATAATCAATTTCGCGTAGTCAAGGTTAGTACGTGATTTACGTTCTTCATTATCAAAGTCGACTAAAATTTGGCGAACATTTTCAGGTAATTCAGCACCATAGCCACAAATTTTAAATTTCTCAACCAGTGCACAGGTTAACAAGCCACAGAAAAAGACAGGGACAGTAACGGGCGCCATACGAATAATAAACTCACCAAAATCCCATCCGGCTTGATCGGCAATAATTAAGTTTTGTGGTTCACCTACCATTGTCATTACGCCACCTAGCGCGGTACCTACACCAGCATGCATTAGCAAACTACGTAGGAAAGCGCGGTAGTTTTCTAAGTCATCGCGGCTGAGCTCTGGAACGTGATTATCATTGGTATGATCATGATTAGAATGAGGATCTTGCCCTGAAGCAACCTTATGATAAATGCTGTAGAAACCTACCGTTACACTGATAACAACCGCAATAACGGTTAGAGCATCAAGGAAAGCGGAAAGAAAAGCGGCCATCACACAAAAAGCGAGAGAAAGTAAAATTTTAGAGCGGATGCCGATTAATATTTTAGTAAACATGAACAACAAAAGCTGTTTCATGAAGTAGATACCCGCGACCATAAAGACCAGTAAGAGTAAAACTTCAATATTTGCAACAAGTTCATGTTTTACTTGATCTGGGCTTGTCATTCCAATAGCAACAGCTTCTATTGCCAATAACCCACCAGGTTGTAATGGGTAACACTTTAATGCCATTGCGAGAGTAAAGATGAATTCAATTACTAACAACCAGCCAGCAACAAACGGATCAATAAGAAAAAAGACAATAGGGTTAATGATCAAAAAAGTAATGATTGCAATTTTGTACCAGTCAGGTGCCTTACCCAAAAAATTTTTGATAAAGGCATTCCCTAGCGATATAGCCATGTGTTGGATCTCTTTATTATTAGCGCAAAATAGTATGGATCTGATGTTGGCTAAATGCCTTGATTGATCAATCAGCAGGGTAATCAGTCGCTTCTTGCAAAAGATTAATGGTCGAGATTGAGGTATCAAAGTTAAACAAGAATATGGTTCTCGGATGTTTTAACTTTCTTAGGCAGCAGCTTCCATTCGCTCCCAGTTCATCTTTATATAACTCTACCGTTTAAGAGATATTAGTCAATAAGTTAAACAATAATGCAATTATTTCGTTACATTTTCATCTTGAAATGGGAGTTGAATATGTCAGTGTTATAAACCGCACAGTATACAGAAAATATGACTGGAATTGTTAGATGCATTCAAATTCCCTTTTTTTTAGTGATCAGTTTAACAATATCGTTGTATTTTTATACTTCTCTTTCATGTTCATGTCAGAGTTAATAGTGAGGTTTCTTCTAATAAGAAACTAGTGGTATGATGAGTGCAATTATAAAAGTGCATGAAGCGAACTGGATTTTACTTAGATGGTCATTAAGGCAGATAGCCCAGCGACATTTGCTGAGAAATATATTATTGAAAGCATTTGGAATAATCACTTTCCTCAGGGGTCGATTCTTCCTGCTGAGCGTGAACTTTCAGAGTTAATTGGCGTAACTCGAACAACATTACGTGAAGTATTGCAGCGTTTAGCACGTGATGGATGGTTAACCATCCAACATGGTAAGCCAACACGTGTTAATAACTACATGGATACTTCAGGTTTAAATATCCTTGATACCTTAGTGACACTAGATGGGCAGGATGTTCAACGAGTATTAACCGATCTTCTTGCTGCTCGAACTGACATTAGTAGCGTATTTATGCGTTATGCTGTAAGAGGTAATGCAGAAGAATCAAGTCTTCTAATTCAGCATGTCATTGACTCAGTTGAAAGACTTAGAAAAGCATCAAGCTTTGCTGAGTTTATTGAAAACAGCGATGATCGTATTGATCTTATTCAAGAAGTTAAAAAAATCGTAGATAAATACGGCAAAGATGATCCACAGCTTTGTGAAGAAATTTGTTTAGCTCGTGCGTTCAACTATTATGATTATCGTCTATTCCAAGGTATGGCGGGTAAGTCTGGTAATACACTTTATGTTTTAACTATTAATGGCTTACGTAAAATTTATACGCGTGTTGGTGGTTATTATTTTATGAAGCCAGAAGCATGTGAATTAGCATTAAACTTCTACCGCGACATGAAATCATACTGTGATGAAAATAAACCAGAGCTAGTTGCTGATCGTATTCGTTTATATGGACGTGAAAGTGGTGCGATCTGGTATAGTCACCGTGTTGAAATTTCAAAATATATGTACGAAGAAGAGCAATAATTTAAAATTACTGCGGCGAATATTAGACCAAGTGTTAAGCACTTGGTTTTTTTATGCCTGTATTTCTGCTGTTTAAATCAGCATCTTGATGTAAATAGGGATGCTTGAAGGTGAATAACTCGATTGTAAGTTGATTGTATAGTTAGCATAACTAATAATTAAGGATTAATTATGTTAATAAAATGGTCAGTATGGCAAGCAGTGAAGTGTACCGAATTGGTTCCGTAACCTACGACAGTTCCACACGAACTCTTACTCATGACAATGGACAGACAGAGTATTTTACGCCTCGTGTGAGTGATGTATTTTTACTTTTACTGGCGCACCAAGGAAAATGTGTAGAAAAAGAGTTTTTATTATCTCAGTGTTGGGGAGATACGATTGTATCTGAGCAGGCCTTAACAAATGTGATTTCTAAACTTAGAAAAGTATTAGCCAATCATGCTTTAGAGATGATTACGATCACAACCGTCAGTAAATCAGGGTATTTACTTGAAATAAAAGAAAAAAGTTTTATAACTCAATGCCACCAAGAAAGTTGCGATATTACACCTGAACCAGTTTCAGAGGATGATGCTATCGAGAAAGGTGATGATAAGATTAAAGAAATAAAACTGTCATTCTATGCTCATAAACGTTTTTTTTATTTGCTACTTTTTCTGGCTGTTGTGTTAGTAAGCATATTTATTTATACAAATAATAAAATACATTCATTACCGTATTTTATTGATACTAAAAATTATAGTAATGAACTCAGTATTGGTAGTAATAATATATATTTCAATAATATCGATAAATATAAGGTTGATAAAGTTTTCTTTATTAAAGATATAAAGAAAGGTGTTTCATCAATATGTGACTCTAAGGTTTTTATACAATTTTATTATAATACGAGAATAGCGAACAATACGGCAGTCGTAGTGTTTATAATTACATCAGATGGTAGAACATTTAATTTTAGAATGTCAAAATTTATTAATGGTAGATTTTCTAAACAGTTAAATGACTATTTGAAGAGTAAAAAAGTAGTATGTTGAAGTATATTAATGCAGTATTAATGGTCGTTGTTTTTCTCCTTATATTAGGTCTTTGTTACTTATTTACAAATAAAGATAATTTAGTGTCAACGACATGGGTATGCGACCAAATAAAGTCGGGGTTTATATCAAAATCTTATACTAAATATAGTCATATATCTGAAAGTATGATCTTAACATTTAGCTCTAAAAGAAGCTTTTTGATTAATGAATTTATACAAGCTCAGGAAGGGGATGATGAGTATAAGCTGATGGAGCTTTATTATGAAGGCGACTATATACAAACGAGAGAACATTTAACCTTGAATTTTAATCGTGTTAGAATTTTAAAAGAACATGATGATCCTAATTTAAATAGAGCCTATAAAGATTATGAAGGCTACAGCATCTATTATCGCTATAAGAGAATAGATAATAGATTGTATTTTTTCACTGATAGCAAAAATGAAGCGTTTGATATGGTTTGTTATACCGACAAGCAGTAACCAATTTAAATGTATCATTATGATTTTGTTTGTTTTTTATGTTGATTTATTTTTAGTGTAGTTAAGGTTTGGTTTTCATTTGTTTTTTTTATACATGATTTACTAAGCTGGGCACCTCTTTTGTAAAGCAGTTTAAAACGTAAAAATATGAAAAAATTATTATTAGTGACACTTATTGGCACACTAACTTCATCTTATGCTTCAGCATCTGAAAACCCATCTAATAAATATAATGGTTTTTATATTGGTGCTGGTGTGGGTACTACTGATTTTCATTATGATAAATCACTTACAAACAGTTTTGAAAATAACCACGAAATTGGTTATTCAAATAAAGCTGATGGTGAAAGTTATAAACTAATTACGGGTTATCAGTTTAACCGCGTAGTTGCTTTAGAAGCGCAATACACGACCTATGGTGATATTAAAAATACATTAGAAGTAAAAGGTCACGAGTTCACTGGTAAAACAGAGCATCAATCTTTCAGCCTAGCTGCAAACTTGGGTTATACCTTTGATAATGGTTTACGCCCTTTTGCTCTTGTTGGTTTAGGTCAAATCTCTGTTAAAGAGCCTGGATTTAAAGATGATGGTGGTTTAATTCGTTTAGGTGCGGGTTTCGAGTATCAAATTAAACAAGCACCAGGTTTAGGTATTCGAACAGCTTATGAAGCAGACTTCTATACACTTGAAGCGACGAATAAAGATTATGATATGTCTGTTGGCTCTTGGTACTTAGGCGCAACCTATAAGTTTTAATTACTAATTTACTCTAATAAATAAAACGCCACTGAAATTAAAGATTTCAGTGGCGTTGTTTTTAACGAGAGATAGAAAATTTAAATCTCAGTATTATATTGTGTCTTAATTGGACAAGTCGCAATGATTTGGGTACGTCCGTCCGGTAATTCTTCTTCTAATGTAACATCAAATCCCCAAAGTCGATGAAGATGTTTAATTACTTCTTTATGGCTATCACCAAGTGGGATCCGATTATGGGGAATATAGCGTAGTGTTAATGAGCGATCACCGCGCAAAGCAACATCCCAGACTTGAATATTGGGTTCATTATTACTGAGGTTATATTGTGAAGAGAGTTTTTCTCTTATCGCACGATAACCTTCTTCATTATGTATAGCGCTCACTTCAACATAGTTATGACGATCATCATCATTTACTGCAAAAAGTTTAAAATCTCGCATAACTTTAGGTGAAAGAAACTGGCTAATAAAACTTTCGTCTTTAAAATTTTCCATCGCAAAATGTAGGGTATCAAGCCAATTAGATCCTGCTATATCAGGAAACCAATGCTTATCCTCTTCTGTAGGATTTTCACATATTCGACGTATATCTTGAAACATAGCAAACCCTAAAGCATAAGGGTTTATACCACTGTAATAGGGGCTGTTATATTCAGGCTGGGCAACAACATTAGTGTGACTATGGAGAAATTCCATAATGAAACGCTCAGTCACCAAGCCTTCATCATAGAGGTGATTAAGAATCGTGTAGTGCCAAAATGTCGCCCAGCCTTCATTCATAACCTGAGTTTGTTTTTGAGGATAAAAATATTGGCTTATCTTACGTACTATCCGGACTAATTCACGTTGCCAAGGTTCAAGCAACGGAGCGTGCTTTTCGAAGAAATAGAGAATATTTTCCTGTGGCTCAGAAGGAAATCGTGTTTCTTCAATCACGGTTTCTTTTTCGGCTTGAACAGGAATGGTGCGCCATAGCGAATTAACTTGTGATTGAAGGTAATCTTCACGGGCTTTTTGACGCGCCTTTTCTTCGACTAATGAAATTTTTTGTGGGCGTTTGTAACGATCCACACCGTAGTTCATTAATGCATGGCAGGAATCAATGAGCTTTTCGACGTCATTGACGCCGTATTTCTCCTCACATTCAGTAATGTACTTTCGAGCAAAGAGAAGATAATCGATGATTGAACTTGCATCAGTCCATGTTTTAAACAGGTAATTACCTTTAAAAAATGAATTATGACCATAGCAGGCATGTGCCATTACTAAGGCTTGCATTGTGATGGTGTTTTCTTCCATTAAATAAGCGATGCAAGGGTTCGAATTGATAACGATCTCATAAGCGAGTCCCATTTGCCCATGCTTATAGCCTCGCTCGGTTTCGATAAAACGTTTACCAAAAGACCAATGATGATAATTGATGGGCATACCAATGCTTGAATAGGCATCCATCATTTGTTCGGCAGTAATGATCTCAATTTGGTTCGGATAGGCATCTAGGCGATAGTGCTCTGCAACTCGCTTGATCTCGACATGGTATTGTTCTAATAAGTCGAAGGTCCAATCCGGTCCATCGCTGAGTGTTTTTGTTTTTGTCTTTGTATTCATGACTAAGATCCCCTTAAAGCGCGTGATACCGGCCAGAAAGAGTAGCGATATTGTTTCAATATCGCTGACTATCGTTTAGTAAGCTTTCAAATATTAACTTACTTGTTTTTTAAATAGCTCTCTAAATACTGGGAAAATATCATCTACAGTCCGTATGTTTTGCATCGCAAAATTATCATGGCTGTTATGTAGCGCTTCATACTCACGCCATAATGTTTGATGTGCTCGTCGTGTGATTTCTATGTATGAGTAATAACGTGAAAATGGCAATATATGCTTATCTAATAGCTCTCGACAACCGGGTGAGTCATCAGCCCAGTTATCGCCATCAGAAGCTTGAGCCGCATAAATATTCCACTCTTCAGGACGATATCGGTCTTTTACAATATCATTCATCATACGTAGTGCGCTTGAAACAATGGTGCCGCCAGTTTCCTGTGAATAGAAAAATTCGTGTTCATCCACTTCTTTTGCTTGGGTATGGTGGCGAATAAAAACAACATCCACATTTTTATAGGTACGGTTTAAAAAGAGATAAAGCAAAATATAAAAACGTTTAGCAATATCTTTTGTGGCTTGATCCATCGAGCCTGATACATCCATCAAACAAAACATCACCGCTTGACTTGATGGTTGCGGTCGGCGTTCATAATTTTTATAGCGAAGATCAAAGGTATCAATAAATGGTGTTCTATTTATTTTTTGTTTCAATGACTCGATTTCTTGCTTTATCCTTTCTTCTTCAAAAGGTTGTGCAGGTTCAGTGTTAAATAATAAAGTGAGCGCTTGCTCTAAATCACGCAGTTTTCTTCTTTTTCCTGCGGTCATTGCGGTACGTCTTGCTAATGAATTTTGCAAGGTTTTCACAATGGCAATATTTGCGGGAACACCTTGTGATTTATAGCCTGAACGGAAGGTTTTCCACTCGACTATTTTGTTCATTTGGTTTTTTTGTAAATTAGGTAATTCAAGATCTTCAAATAAAAGATCAAGATATTCATCTTTAGATATTTGGAAAACAAACTCATCATTGCCTTCGCCATCAGGACTTGCATCTCCTTTACCAGCCCCACCTTGACCAGCGCCACCTGGCGGTCGCTCGATACGATCACCGGGTGTGAATTGGTCGTTGCCAGGGTGGACAACATCACGTTGTCCACCTTTACCTTGATGAAAGCTAGGTTCTCGGATATCACGAGATGGGATAGTGATATCTTCACCACTATCAACATCCGTGATCGAGCGTTTATTTACCGCATCAGCAATAGATTCTTTTATTTGCTGCTTATGGCGGCGTAAAAAGCGCTGGCGATTAACCGTACTTTTATTTTTACCATTGAGCCTGCGGTCGATAAAATATGCCATAGCTCCCCCTTATTTCATTTGCAGCTGGTTTACGACGATTTACGTACGCGTAAATACCATTCAGACAATAAGCGTACTTGCTTGCGGGTATAGCCTTTTTCCATCATACGAGCGACGAAATCATCATGTTTCTTTTGCTCATCTGTTGATGTTTTTGCATTAAATGAAATAACAGGAAGTAGCTCTTCAGTATTTGAGAACATCTTCTTCTCTATGACTGTTCTGAGTTTCTCATAGCTGGTCCAGTTGGGGTTTTTGCCTGCATTGTTTGCTCTAGCACGTAAAACGAAGTTAACAATTTCATTTCGGAAATCTTTAGGGTTACTGATCCCCGCTGGTTTCTCTATTTTCTCTAATTCGTTATTAAGTGCTTCGCGATTAAAGAGCTGTCCAGTTTCAGGATCACGGTACTCTTGGTCTTGAATCCAGAAGTCGGCGTAGCTGACATAGCGGTCAAAAATGTTTTGACCATATTCGGAGTAAGATTCGAGATAAGCGGTTTGGATCTCTTTACCAATGAACTCGACATACTTCGGTGTAAGGAAGCCTTTTAAATGTTCAAGATATTTTTCAGCAATATCTTGTGGGAATTGTTCACGTTCAATTTGTTGCTCAAGCACATAGAACAAGTGAACAGGGTTTGCTGCAACTTCTGAATGATCGAAGTTAAAGACCCGCGATAAAATCTTAAAGGCGAAACGAGTTGATAACCCATTCATACCTTCATCGACACCGGCATAGTCGCGATATTCTTGGTAAGATTTTGCTTTTGGATCGGTATCTTTTAGTGTTTCACCGTCATAGACTCGCATTTTTGAATACACACTTGAGTTTTCAGGCTCTTTCAAGCGAGACAGAACGGTGAATCGAGCAAGGATCTCAAGCGTACTTGGTGAGCAAGGTGCGGCTGATAGCTCACTATTTTCAAGTAGTTTTTGGTAGATTTTTATTTCTTCAGAAACCCGTAAACAATAAGGGACTTTGACGATGTAAACACGATCTAAGAAAGCTTCATTCGTCTTGTTATTTCTAAAGGTCTGCCATTCTGACTCGTTAGAGTGAGCAAGGATCATTCCATCGAAAGGTAATGCGGATAACCCTTCAGTACCGTTGTAGTTACCCTCTTGTGTTGCGGTAAGAAGTGGGTGAAGTACTTTTAACGGCGCTTTAAACATCTCAACAAACTCCATTAAGCCTTGGTTAGCTTTACATAGAGCACCTGAATAACTATAAGCATCAGGATCGTCTTGAGAATAATGTTCAAGTTGACGTATATCTACCTTACCAACTAGCGATGAAATATCTTGGTTATTTTCATCTCCCGGTTCAGTTTTTGCGATACCGACTTGGTCAAGGATGGACGGACGCACTTTCACCACTTTAAATTGTGTAATATCGCCACCAAATTCATGGAGTCGTTTTGCCGCCCACGGTGACATGATGGTATTTAAATAGCGTGATGGAATATTGTATTCATTGGCAAGTAGATCACCATCTTCTGATTTATCAAATAAACTGAAAGGGTGATCATTAACTGGGCTACGCTCACCATTTGCCGTTAGAATATAAATAGGCATTTTCTGCATTAAGCTTTTTAATTTTTCTGCTAGCGACGATTTACCACCGCCGACAGGGCCTAATAAATAAAGAATTTGCTTACGCTCTTCAAGCCCTTGGGCTGCATGTTTGAGGTAAGAGACAATTTGTTCTATCGCATCTTCCATACCGTAGAAGTCTTCAAACGTTTTATAACGAGAGATGACCCGATTAGAGAAGAGACGGCTAAGATATGGGTCTTGTGCGGTATCAATCATTTCTGGTTCGCCAATCGCCATCAATAGACGCTCTGCGGCGTTGACGTAGGCGCTGCGATCGTTACGACAAATATCAAGGAATTCTTGTAATGAAAGTTCTTCGTCCTTGGATTCTTCATAGCGATGACGATAGTGGTCAAAAATACTCATGGTATGCCCCCTGAATCGTTCTTTGATCATTTAGACAGGACGAAAATCAACCTCTTTTGCATCCCTTACTGTAAGCCTAGACCGAACTAATCAATTTGCTGTACTGAGTTAATGATTTCTAAATAAAAAATAGCTTGTGATAACGGTTTAAAACTGGATGTTTTTTAACCGTATATTTTTACTATCCTCTTATGGGATGGGTTCTGCAAGCGCTTTTGACGCTAAAATGCTTTTGTTTTTTATTGTTAATATGTAAATCTACTGTTAATTATAGTAATTAATGAAGAATCTTGTTTTTGTGGGTTATGTTGAAGTAAAAAACTATAAAACTTTTTTGTGTTGAATTATTGTTTTGGTCTATTGGCTTTGTTTGGTTTTATTTGTTTTTTTTTGAATTATTGATAGAGAAGGACAATTATTGAGAATTTTTTTGTGTATTTGAGCCTAAGATATTTTTTTTCCACGAAACAGCTTTCTCTGACATAAGCTGAAATGAAGTCCTAAAAATTGTATAGGTAGGTGGCTTTATGACAATTTCACGTGTCGATACTGTTTCCATTCCGGTTTCGGATCAAAATCAGGCTTTGAAGTTTTATCGAGATGCACTTGGTTTTGAATTGATCCGAGATCATTGTTCGAATAATAAAAAACGCTGGCTGCAATTAGCACCAAGAGGTGCAGAAACGACAATCAGTTTAGTGACGCCATTTGGCGGAATGGAAGCAGGTACAGTGCAAGGTTTAGTCGTACAAACGGATGATATACAGCTAACACATAAAGAGCTCAAGCAACGTGGTGTATTATTATCAAGTATTGTTAATTTAGTCGGTGGTAAGTTTGCTACGTTTAATGATCCCGATGGAAATGGCTGGGTATTGATTGAAGCTTCTGCAAAAATGTATGCTTGAACCACGAGCAATAATATTGCCCGTGGTTCGTTTCTAATTAACGGCTAGAAATCGTTGTCACTAAAGTATGTGACTGTTCAGGCGTTAGCTCAATACTTGGTTGGTGGATTGTTGATTCCACGCATACCATAGTTTCAAAACTATTATCAGCCATATCACCCATACTAATGGATAGAGCTTGCCAAGGGTTCCAAATTACAGCAGCATTGTGACCTTCGTTAGTGACCAAAATTTCACGATTATTGTTTTTATCATTAATCGTGATAGTGGCTTCTGGCTGAGTATATACACGATCAGTTTCGCTGTTGAAGGTCAGTGTAGAACCACCTTCACACGCTTTGCCTTGCTGTGTGCTATCAAGGTAGTTTGGCCCCATTCCTGTAATATCAATATCGTTAATATTGGCAATATCAAAGTAAGTATGCAATGCGCCGCTGTATGACCATGGTTGATTGTCGGTATTAGTCGATGTCAGGCTTACTTTGAGTTCTTGACCGATTTCAAACGTTAAGACGTTTTTAAACTTATGCGGCCAAATCGCATAGGTTTCTTCATTATCTTCCAGTGCTAGGCTGACAATAACGCCGTTTTCATTTTCACGGTGTTCTAATAATGACCACTGCGATGTGCGGGCAAAACCATGAGATGGGGTACCAGCTTGACCAAACCAAGGCCAACAAATTGGAATACCGCCACGTACCGCTTTTGACTGATCAAAAATGGCCTTTTCACTTAACCAAATAATGTCTTTTTCACCTTGTGGTTTAAACCATAACAGGTGGCCACCATGCAGTGAAATTCCAGCTTCAGCAAGAGGGTGGATCACTCGAATGATATTAATCCCTTGATATTCACAAACTGTGACGTTGTCGGATAAAGCGTTAACAGTAGAAAGTTGACGTAGGTTCATCTTCATTCCTTAAAAGTTAAAAGCAGGAAGTGCTTATTTGTTTAGCGTTTATTCGTGCATTAAACATTAAGCAAAAAAACACTTATTTTTCGCTTTAAAATATCAAAAAATATGAAAATTAATTTGTTAAAGCAGTGAAGAGTTCTGATCGTTTTTTGTATTGTACTAGATATAAAAAAGGCGCCGCAAAATGCGCCGCCTTTTTAATTGCTTTCAAAGAAAGCGAGCTAATTGCTTACATTACTTAGAGATGTGAGCGATTAGGTCTAGAACTTTGTTTGAGTAGCCGATTTCGTTGTCGTACCAAGATACAACTTTAACGAAGTTATCAGTTAGTGCGATACCAGCTTTAGCATCGAATACTGAAGTTTGAGTTTCGCCGATGAAATCTTGAGAAACAACTTGATCTTCAGTGTAGCCAAGAACGCCTTTTAGAGCGCCTTCTGATGCTTCTTTCATAGCAGCACAGATAGCTTCGTAAGATGCACCGTTCTTAAGGTTAACTGTTAGGTCAACTACAGAAACGTTAGCAGTTGGTACGCGGAAAGCCATACCAGTTAGTTTGCCGTTTAGCTCAGGAAGAACAACACCTACAGCTTTAGCTGCACCAGTTGATGATGGGATGATGTTCTGAGAAGCACCACGACCGCCACGCCAGTCTTTAGCAGAAGGACCGTCAACAGTCTTCTGAGTAGCTGTAGTTGCGTGAACTGTAGTCATAAGACCAGATTCGATACCGAACTTGTCGTTAAGAACTTTAGCGATAGGCGCTAGACAGTTAGTAGTACAAGAAGCGTTAGAAACGATATCTTGACCTGCGTAAGTGTCTTGGTTAACACCCATAACGAACATTGGAGTTGCGTCTTTAGATGGACCAGTAAGAACAACTTTCTTAGCACCAGCAGTGATGTGCTTACGTGCAGTCTCGTCAGTTAGGAAAAGACCAGTTGCTTCAGCAACAACGTCAACGTTGATTGCATCCCACTTAAGATCTTCTGGGTTACGTTCAGCTGTTACACGAACAGTTTTACCGTTAACGATTAGGTTACCGCCTTCAACTTCAACAGTACCGTTGAAACGGCCGTGAGTTGAATCGTACTTAAGCATGTATGCCATGTACTCAACATCGATAAGGTCGTTGATACCAACAACTTCAATGTCGTTGCGCTCTTGCGCTGCACGGAAAACAAAACGACCGATACGGCCGAAACCGTTAATACCTACTTTAATTGTCATTACAGTTGCTCCACAACTTAATTTCTAATGAAAGATAACTGGTAGTAAAATTACATAATACTACGTGACCCTGCAAGCAAAAAAATCGTTTATATTGCTTAAAATCAAAAAAAAGATCGGATTTAATTTACATTTTGACTACAACGGCGGTAAATCATACAAATACTGTGTGATTTAACAGCGGCGTAATTTTCAATTTTATATCGCTGATAAATACATTAGACGGTTTTTCTTTAAACTGTGAATTTTTAAAACAGCCATATGTGTTACAGTCTTTATAAATAAAAAATATATTTTGAAAAGTAATATTGAGGGAAAGAAGGGAAGGGTGTGATGAAAAATAAACCTGATACTTATTGGCAAGAGAAATTATCAGCAGAGGCTTATCAAGTTTGTCGACAACAGGCAACTGAACCTCCCTTTAGCGGTACGCTTCTTCATAATCATAAAACAGGTATTTATTCATGTGTCTGTTGTGATTCCCCACTGTTTTCTTCAGCGAATAAGTATGACTCAGGGTGCGGTTGGCCTAGCTTTGATGCGCCTATTGATAACGATTGTATCACTTATTTAGAAGATAATAGTCATGGCATGCAGCGCATAGAAATTCGCTGTAAGCATTGTGATAGTCATCTTGGACATGTTTTTACTGATGGCCCGCAAACAACAGGTGAACGTTACTGTGTTAATTCTGTTTCTCTAATTTTTGCAGATGAATAAAACGTATGAGTGACGGTAATATATAATTATTGACCGTCGCTGAAATAAATATCTAAATATAACGCTTAAAATTAAATAAGTTTAATGATTAAATCTTGTATGTATCAATTATAAAATTATTTGATATTTGCAATAAAATTTTAATTAATCATTTTTCGTTCATAGCTGCCATTTTGTAAATTATCTAAAATATTGACTGCTTTTTTATTTAAAACCTTCTGTTCATCTTCTGTTAATAAAAATAGGTTGGCGATATTTTTGGCCTCGACTACAGGCATATTCATATCATTAGCAATTAATACCCAGATATAAGCTTCCTTCAGTTTTTTTTGCTGCTGAGATAAGGTTGCCAATGATTTAATAATATCTTGGTTTACTGTTTCATTTTTCTTATAGAGTGAAAGTGCATGATGCAGTAATTGATAGGTTTTATCCTTATCTTTGCTGATGTAGTAGCTGGCAAGCGCAAGCTGAAGATCCGGGGTTTCTAACTCCTTTTTACCTTCGAGAGCGAGAAATTGTTGTTGTGCTTGTTCATCACCTTGACTCCAACGGTAGTAAATAATCTCTGGATCGGTCGACAACGATAGCTCTTTGTTTAGGCGTGTTACATTGTTATAGCTATCGTAGAGTGCGTTCATGCGAATAGTCTTTCGATCTTTTAGCTCTGTTGGTTCAATACGAGCGGCATATTCCAAGCAAAAAATGTACTTTTGCGTCGCTTCAAGCTCTTTAAATTTTTCTTGGTCGGTTGGATTTTTCAACACATCATAACGTTGCCAAATTAATCCTGTTCGTTGAATACGACATTGACCATCATTGACGTTGAGCTGGGTACACAATTCAGGATAACTTTCACATAAGCTATCTGTGGTACGGTGTCGTTCAAAACAGCCAGTTAATAATAAGCTCATACTGATCGTTGTGATAAGACGTTTAGTACTGTTTAAGAGCAACCTTGTCGGCACTACTCTTTTTGATGTTTCTATAATTGCGGAGTAATACGCCATAGTGACCTACATGTTGGTTACGAATAAGGATAAATATAACGATGTCATTTGTTGTTATCGACGGATGATCTCGAAAATGGTGAATTTATTTTGATAGAGCTATCAACCTGTGATCGCTATTACAGTTTGAGGGGAAAGCGTTGACTGTTATTACGTATTTTATAAGCTACAGCGATGTACTTAAACAAGCCTGTTAGTATCAAAATGAGGAGTGGATATGGATGTGTCGCAATTATTGAAGGCTATGACGCCAGAAGTTTTTGAGCGGATATCAACTGCAGTAGAAACCGGAAAGTGGCCTGATGGTTCAGTATTAACGGCTAATCAAAGAGATTCTGCTATGCAGGCTGTGATGCTTTATCAGTCTCGCCATAATAGTGATGCGCAACATATGACGGTTGCAGCCGGTGGCGAAATAAAATTTAAGAGTAAAGCTGAATTAAAACGTGATTTTGCGACTCAAGGGACTCTTGGAAAGTCGCCAGAGATAGCTCGCTTTGAACATGATGATATCTAACATTAGACTTTATCATGCAGGTTAGGCCATATCATAGCTTCGCAATAGAAACTTTGTAATTGATGATCTTCTTCTGACACAATATTGGCTATCCATGGCTCTTGCTCTATACGGTGTAGATAGTGGTGTAGAGTAGGATAATGGGGTTGCAATCGTAGCCCTGCCATCCATCCCGTTCTAAAAATACTCCAGATACTTATTTCAGCCATTGAGAAATGATCGCCAACATACCCTAGCTCGGGGAGTTGCTCTTCAAGGTAATTCAACACATTAGGAAGATGATGAGTAAGGCATTGAGCCACTGCTTCTCCATCACACGACTTATCTTGCATTTTATCGCGCAATACTTTTTGGTAAAACAAAACGCCACCGAGTAATGACGTGACACGCGTTGCAGCATAAGCTTCAAACCAACGAATTTTCGCTCGTTGTTTAGCGTCGCCCGGATAAAGTGGGGGAACGGGGTAGGTATCGTCAAGATAATGGGCAATAACGGTTGAATCAATGATTGTTGTATCGTTATGTTCAAGTACAGGGACTTTTCCCATTGGGTGGCGTTTGTGCGCAAGCTCTTTTTCTAAAAAGGGGTTGAGAGGTTGGAGTTCATAACGTATCCCTTTGTAATTAAGTGCCAACATGATTTTTCTGACGAAGGGCGAAATAGAGGCACCGTGTAAAATCATCATTGTTTCAACCCATGAAGGTAGATTGCTATTAGCTGTAATTGTAGTTCGGTTGGAAAATTTTGGGGGAGTGGTGTTTTTATTTTATGATAGCTAAAAATAAAAAAGAGCCCGTTCGGCTCTTTTCGTTATTAAACAAGTACTGCTAACTTACAAGGTTAACTCACCACGGAGATCTTGCTGCATCAGCGTGCGCATTGTTTCTATCGGTAAATCTTGGCTGAGTAAGTAATGTAATTTAGCCAATGCCGCTTCAGGTGTCATATCATAGCCACTTAGCACGCCAGCATCTGCTAGCGCACAACCCGTTGCGTATCCACCCATATTAACTTTACCTGATAAACATTGGGTTAAGTTCATGACAATCACACCGCGACTCGATGCTTCTTTTAACTGATCTAGCAGCTCTTTATTTTGAGGCGCATTACCTACGCCAAAAGTCAGTAGGATCATCGCATTTACAGGTTGGCGTAGGGTATTACGTATAACCTCTGGTGAGATCCCTGGATACATGGTGATCACACCAATAGGCTGTGGCGTAATGGTGTGAACTTTAAATTCACCGTTCGGTTTTTTGTTTAATTCCGTTCCGCTATTAACGGTTATGTTAATGCCTGCTTCTAATAATGGTGGCAAGTTTGGTGAGATAAACGCGCCAAAACCATCGGCATGAGCCTTAGTACTGCGGTTACCACGGATCAGTTGGTTGTTGAAAAAAACGGTCACTTCATTGATCGGGTAATTAGCCGCAATGTGTAACGCATTCAATAAGTTGCTTTGACCATCAGAGCGAAGTTCAACTAACGGGATTTGAGAGCCGGTGACAATGACAGGCTTATCTAAATTTTCGAACATAAAAGATAAAGCAGAAGCGGTGTACGCCATAGTATCTGTGCCATGAAGGATCACAAAACCATCATACTTTTCGTAATTATCTTTTATATCGTCGGCAATGCGTTGCCAATCCGCAGGTGTCATATCTGATGAGTCGATTAAAGGTGAATACTCATGGATAGTGAACTCAGGCATTTCTGGGCGATGGAATTCTGGCATGCTAGCTAATTGCTTTTGCATAAAACCTGATACAGGAATATAGCCATGATCAGATTTTTGCATACCAATGGTGCCGCCAGTGTAGGCGATATAAATATGTTTTCTTTCCATTTTTAAGCACAGAGTTAACGGTTGGTGTGCGCATTATACGCAAACTGTATGAAGATGCGAGTTAAGCGATTTTTAGAGTGATACTTATTGCATTGAAATGTGAACTAAGATTGATGTGCTTATCTTTTGAGTTATTGCGGTTTTTATCACTAATGTTGATTGGCTGGGTTATTTAAGCGTTTTTGCATAATAAAAAGCTCGACATATCGCCGAGCTTTTTAATTATTGGTTGCTGATAACGTTTTTGTTACTAGTTAACGGTGCTGCAATTTAAGCAGAACGCATAACGACCATTAGGATCGTTAAAGTTACTAAGAGAAGTCAGATCTTTTGCAACTTTAGTCACTGGCGCTAATGCATTTGGCGTGTCACCAAGAACCATTGCCACAACCTGTGCTTTTACTTCACCTGACATTTCTTTAAAGAATTGCTGGATAGGAGAAAGAGGCTGTTGCATCCACACCAATTGGTAATCATCTACTTTAGCGAGCGACACCGCTTCCGTTATTGCAGTATCAAAGTCACCGAGTTCATCGACTAAACCACGTTCTTTCGCGTCCTTACCTGTCCATACTCGGCCTTGGGCAATTTTATCTGCTTGCTCAAGTGACATATGGCGGTATTTGCTGACTAAACCAATAAAGCGCTGGTAGCCATTATCAACCCCAAGCTGGAAAACTTTGCCGACATTTTCAGGTAGAGCACGTGTTACGCCGACACCTGAGAAAGGAGTCGTTCCCACCCCATCACTGTAAACGCCTAGCTTTTCTAAGCTTTTTTCAAATGTGGTTAAAATCGCAAAGATACCAATAGAGCCGGTGATCGTTGTTGGTTGTGCGATAATTTTATCGGCACTTGAAGAGATCCAGTAACCACCTGATGCTGCAACACTCGACATCGAAACAACAACAGGTTTCCCCGCCGCTTTTAAGGCATCGACTTCATTACGGATCACTTCAGAAGCAAAGGCGCTGCCTCCTGGGCTATCGACACGTAAGATCACAGATTTAACATCGTTATCAAAGCGAGCTTTGCGAAGTAGTGCTGCAATCGTGTCACCACCTGCTGTACCTTGACTACTCTTGCCATCAACAATGGCGCCACTTGCAACAACGACAGCTACTTTGTTATTGGATGGTTGTTGATCATCAACCAGCATCGATAAGTAATCGTAGTAGCTGATCTGTTTAAAGCTGTGCTCACCGTTATCACCAAATTCTTTGATTAAGATTTGGCTTAATTGAGGACGGGTTACCAACTCATCAACAAGACCCATTTTTTTACTCAGTTGAGCAAAATCGCCATTAACAGCAGTGAGTTGTTCAACAAAGCTGTTCATTTCAGGCGTCAATGATTTAGCATCGATATTGCGGTTTTTCGCCACATCGGAGGTATAAGCATCCCATAATTGATCTAACCAAACCGTATTGGCTTCTTTTGCTGCGGCTGACATGCCATCACGGATATACGGTTCGACAAATGATTTGTAAGTACCGACACGGAAAACGTGAGTAGTGACATCTAGCTTTTCTAATAATGTTTTATAGTAAAGCGTATAGGTGCCATAACCCGTTAACATGATACCGCCATCAGGTGACATAAAGATCTTATCGGCATAACTTGCAAGGTAGTATTGGCTTTGACTGTAATGACCGCCATAAGCATAAACAGGTTTACCAGATGCTTTAAATTCTTGAATGGCTTTTGCAATGTAACGCAGTTTTGTCAGGCTCGTTTCTGGCATGTTTTTAAGATTTAATACAAGGCCAGTGATAGAGCTATCGGTAGTTGCAGTGCGGATGGCTTCGACAATATCGAATAAAACGTTTTGTTCAACAGGTGGTTGCCCCATCACATCACTAATAACGTTATCTAATGGATTATCATAGTTTTTCTGCTCAACAATCGGGCCTGATAGGTTTAGTACCAGCGCCGATGCTTCTGGCTTTTCAGCGTTATCATCGTTATCACTAAAAGCAAAAATAATGGCACCTACAATCAGTAGGAAAATTAAGTTAAGAATAAACTTACGGGCAAAGTTGATTAACTTCCAGATTGTTCTGAAAAACGCTCCAATCCCTTTGAATATGGCTTTCATGGATGCTCTCTTTAATGATTCTTGAGACATATCGTATCGTACTCATTAACTAATTTCAGTAAATTTACTATTAAGAAGAGATATCAAAACAAGGTATTGAATAAATAGCCGTATTGTTAGTCATCCAAGGCATAAGAAAAGTGCGCGAAAGCACAAATGTTAACTTAATGTAAACAAATGTTTGAAATGGCATAACAGGGTTAATATACTGGTCAGACCATAATAAAAAGAGAAGCAAAAGCCATGGACAATAAAGCATACCCTCATTTGTTAGCGCCATTGGATCTTGGTTTTACTACCCTACGAAACCGTGTGTTAATGGGCTCTATGCACACAGGGCTTGAAGAATCACGAGATGGATTTAAAAAATTATCTGCGTTCTATGCCGCACGTGCGCGTGGTGGTGTAGGATTAATTGTCACTGGCGGTTTCTCTCCCAACTTTCGTGGGCGACTACATCCGTTAAGTGCTGAATTTAGTTCATCACGTGCAGCTCGGGCACATAAAAACATTACAGATGCAGTACATAATGAAGGTGGAAAAATAGCGCTTCAGTTACTACATGCAGGGCGCTATGCAATGTCGCCTTTTGCAGTGAGTGCCTCTGCTATTCGTTCACCTATTTCTAAATTCACCCCAAGTGAAATGTCTGAACGTCAGATTTTAAAAACCATCAATGCTTTTGCAAAAAGCGCCGAGCTTGCTCGCGAAGCTGGCTATGATGGGGTTGAACTGATGGGATCAGAAGGCTATCTGATTAATCAGTTCATCTGCCAGCGTTCGAACTTACGTTATGACGAGTGGGGTGGGAGTTATGAAAATCGAATTCGTTTCCCACTAGAAATTGTGAAAGCGGTTCGCGCGCGAGTTGGACGTGACTTTATTATTATCTTCCGTCTTTCAATGCTGGATTTAGTCGAGCAAGGCAGTACTCATGAAGAAGTAGTAATGCTTGCAAAGGCTCTAGAACAAGCTGGTGTAACCATTTTAAATACCGGCATTGGTTGGCATGAAGCACGTGTTCCGACGATTGCCACGCAAGTCCCACGTGCCGCATTTGCTTGGGTTACAGAAAGGCTTAAACAAGAAGTCTCTATTCCTTTAGTTACCTGTAATCGTATTAATACCCCACAAGTGGCTGAAGATATTCTATCGTCAGGGCAAGCTGATATGGTATCGATGGCACGACCGTTCCTTGCCGATCCTGATTTTGTCGAAAAAGCCGCGCAAGATCGTGCTGATGATATTAATACGTGTATTGGATGTAACCAGGCCTGTTTAGATCATGCTTTTGTTGGTAAACGTGCGAGTTGTTTAGTTAACCCTCAAGCGTGTTATGAGACCGAACTGGTATTAACCCCGGTAGCACAAAATAGAAAAGTGGCGATTGTTGGAGCTGGACCTGCTGGAATGGCGTGCGCTGTTGCTGTTGCAGAGCGAGGTTTTACCGTCGATGTATTTGAGAAAAATGACCACGTTGGTGGGCAATTTAACCTTGCGATGCAAATACCAGGAAAAGAAGAGTTTAAAGAAACGATTCGTTATTTTACTCGTCGTTTAGAACAAACAGGTGTAAACGTAAAACTTGGTTATGCTGCAACGGAAGATGATTTAGCTAACTATGATGAAGTGATTATCGCAACGGGGGTTAAACCGCGTATTCCGCCTATTCCTGGCGTCGATAATCCTAAGGTTATCGATTATCAAACTTTGATTAGAGATAAAGTACAGTTAGGACAAAAAGTCGCTGTTATTGGTGCTGGTGGTATTGGGGTTGATGTATCTACCATGCTAACAGAGCCTGAAAATCAAAATCTTGATCAATGGCTTGAAGAGTGGGGGATTGATAAAACATTGACTCATGAAGGTGGGTTATTGCCACATGATGAATACATTAGCCCGCGACAAGTATGGTTAATGCAGAGAAAACCGGGCAAAGTCGGTAAAGGTCCGGGCAGAACAACAGGCTGGATCCACCGTAGAACATTAGAAAAACGCGGTGTTGAACTGCTTGGTGGGGTTAGTTATGACAAAATCGATGATGCAGGTTTACATATTACTGTTGAAGGACAATCTCGAATATTAGATGCCGATAATATTGTACTTTGTACAGGTCAAACATCGGTTGAAGAACTGTCAGAAAAGCTCACTGAGCAAGGCATTAATGTTCATGTGATTGGCGGTGCGGATGTTGCCGGAGAGGTAGATGCTAAACGGGTAATTCGTCAAGGTGTTGAATTAGCTGCAAAGCTATAAACAGTAATTAAAGCATTATTGCTCCAAAAGGTGAGGTTTATATCTCACCTTTTTTATATTATTAAAAATAAAAAACTGTAAAAAGCTATTTAAATAGATTTATTACTATTTTTATTTAATTGTCATACTTATGTGTTTTTTTTGATTGTGGGTTATATTTCATTAATTATTATGATGTTGGTCATTAAAAACATACATAAATACTATGCAATGAGTTTTTGTGATTCTTATTTGGTATAGTTGTTATCATTTATTGACTTATGAATATTTAAATAATGCCCTTCTATAGATGTAAAGCTTTACAAAATGTATGTTTAGTTGGTTTTTTTTGTCTGTTTTTTCTCTCCGGTTGCAGTATGCCTGGAATGCATTTGAATATAAAAAATAAAGAGATAAAAAACACTAAAAATGAATCTATTTTGAACAAGGTAAATATTTATTATTTAGATAGTAGTGTGATAAACAAAGTAAGAAAAAAAGAAGTAAAAGCTAAGACGAATGAACAGTTACAAACAGATATAAACAATTATAGTTATATTGTTGGACCCACTGATGTATTAAATATTACCGTTTGGAATCATCCAGAGCTAACAATTCCGCAAGGACCGGAACGTACACCTGAAGAGGCGGGTACTCGCGTGCATGCTGATGGGCGTATTTTTTATCCTTATGTTGGCTTTATTCATGTTGCAGGACACAAATTATCTTATATACAAAGTGTGTTAACAAAGAAGTTAGCGAGATACATTGAAATGCCACAAATTGAAGTTTCAGTGGCAGCTTATAAATCAAAACAAGTTTATGTAACAGGTTCAGTGAAGCTTCCTGGAGAGCAAGCTATTACAGATAAGGCATTAACATTATTGCTTGCTATTAATAAGGCGAGGGGTTTTAGTATTGATGCTGATTGGCATAATGTTACTGTAACAAGAAATAATAATGTTATTCATTTATCGGCTTACGATCTTATTCAAAACGGCGATTTAACTCAGAATATATTATTAAAAAATAATGATATTATACATATAGCTAATAATGACGATTTAAAAGTATTCGTAATGGGGGAGGTGAATAACCCCCAAACGCTTCAAATTGACCGTTCAGGAATGAATTTAACTGAGGCGCTCAGTACCGTTGGCGGGATTAATGAAATCAGTGCTGATGCTGAAGGTGTCTTTGTTATTAGAATAAATAAAGAGGATAAAGAGGATAAAGTTGCAGATATTTATCAACTGAATATGAAAAGTGCAGCAGCTATGATTATTGCCAATCAATTCGAATTAAACCCTCAAGATATAATCTATGTTACCGCATCACCAATGGGAAGGTGGAATAGAGTGATGGCGCAGGTTCTACCAACCATTACAAACTTTACCACACTCACTCAAGGTGTGGATTATTATACGGATCTTAAATAACATGATTAAATTAGGGATGAAATAAGAATGGATAGTAATAGTAATTTAAATCATGATGAGATTGATCTAATATATTTATTTAAATCAGTTCTTGAATCTTGGAAGCTAATTTTAAGTATCACGTGTTTTTTTACTATACTAGGTGTGCTCTATGCGAAGTCAACACCTTTAACTTATCAAGCGGTAGCAAGACTACAAGTAGAGACACAGCATCAGCATTTAGATTTTCACGTGAATGATATTTCAAACTTATTTATATCACAGTCTACAGCAAATACAGAAATAGAGATTATTAAGTCTCGTATGGTGCTGGGGAGAACTGTTGATAATCTAAATCTAACTTTATATTCTTCACCCATATTTACGCCTATCATAGGTAAAAAGATAGCGTATTTTTTAGGTGATGTGCCTGAGATTAAAGTTTCACTATTGATAACACCTGAAAATGATAATAAATCAAGTGGTAATAGAGGTGGTGAGTATATTGTAAAAATAAGTGATGCTAAGAAAGGGTTATACGATTTCTTTAATAAAAATAATGAACTGATTTTCTCCGGTGAAGTTGGAAAACTAGTAAATAAAAATGGATATCAGTTACTTATTTTACAGCTGAATGGTGAGGTTGGGCAGAAGTTTATCATTAAGAAACTTAATCGTTATAATACGGTATCATCTCTTAGAAAAAGCTTATCTATAAAGGAGTCTGGCAAAGACACGGGTATTTTACAGCTCTCATTAGTAGGTAGTAATCCTCTGCGGATGGAGACTATTTTAAATGATATCGCTAATAATGAGTTGGCACAAAATATCGATCATAATGCGCTAGAAGCAGCTAAAAGTTTAGCTTTTATAGAAAATCAGTTACCTGAAGTTAAACAAGAGTTGGATATTGCTGAAAATAAACTAAATGCATTTAAAGTGTCTAGCGATTCTATTGATATGGATTATCAAGCTAAGTCGACACTTAATATTTTAGCATCAGTTGAAAGTAAATTAATTGATTTGGGTTTCAAAGAGTCTGAAATATCTAAATTATATACCAAAGAGCATCCTGCATATGTTTCATTATTACAACAACAAAGGACACTACTAAAAAGAAAAGCTGAATTAGAAAATGAAGTTAGCGCTATGCCTAAAACAAATCAAAAAATAATTACGTTAAATCGTGACGTGATGGCAGCTCAACATATATATATATCGCTTATTAATAAAGTTCAGCAATTAAGAATAAGTCAAGAAAGCACAGTTGGTAGTGTAAGATTAATTGACTCAGCAGAAACGTCACCAGTTCCAATTAAACCTAAAAAAGCCCTTATCGTTGTTCTCACTACCTTACTTGGTGGGATGCTTTCTATTGCAATTGTTTTATTAAAGAAAACTGTTATGAGTGGTATTGATGATCCTCGTCAAATATCATCGTTAGGACTTCCTCTTTATGCAACTGTGCCATACTCCGTTAATCAAAGTAAATTACTTAAAAAAAGTAAAAGCAGTCGTGAATTTAATGAAGAGGGGATGTTACTTGCGTGTCTTTATCCTGATGACTTAGCGATAGAGGCAATAAAATCGTTACGAACAAGTTTATATTTTTCAATATCTACTGCGAAAAATAAGATAATAATGATTTCAGGTTCAAGTCCTGATCTTGGTAAGTCATTTTTATCGAAAAATTTAGCCATAGTATTTTCTCAAGCTAAAAAGAAAGTATTATTTATTGATACTGATATGCGAAAAGGAAAGAGTACTAAAGTATTTAATTTAAAAGGTAAAAATGGACTTTCTGAATATTTAAGTTATCAAGGTAATTTAGATGAAATTGTACAAAAAGCTAATGTTGATAATTTAGATGTTATTTCTTGTGGTTGTATACCCCCCAATCCTTCTGAGTTACTAATGGGAAATAGGTTGTCTGAATTAATGGAGTGGGCTAATGAAAACTATGATATTGTTATTGTAGATACCCCATCATTATTAGCTGTGACTGATGCAGCATTAGTTGGTAAGTATGCAGGGGCTAATTTCTTAGTTGGTCGATTTAAAAAGACATCTATACATGAAATTGAAGTAGCAAAAGAGCGATTTAATCATGCTGGCGTAGAGATCACCGGCTTTATACTTAACTCGGTAGAGAAAAAAATCAGTAATACCTACGGATATTATAATTATAGTTATGTTGATAAATAAATATTTTTAACTAGCGAAGTCCTAAATATCCTTTATTATTTTACTCTACGGTTACTTTCACATATTTGATGTATGCATTTCTTAAACGTTGAGTGTTTGCTTTGAAGTAAGCAGGAGAAAGTCGGCCACGGTTCTCATATTGACGAACAATATTATGCTGAAGATCCGATGAAGCTCCTAAACCAGAGTTTAAGTTATTGTGGCTTTCACCGACGCGTGTTTGCAATGAGTATACAAACTGATCGATACCACGTACCTGAGCATAGTTAGGCTTCATATCACGCCAAGGTGTTAATGGGATGGCAATACTAACGGCAACAAAGTCTTCATATTCACTACTACCTTTTGCTTTCGAAGTTAGGTAGTTAATACTTAATTTAGTATCTCCTAACCAGTGACTAGAAGTTACACGTGCACCGACATCACCTTGGAAATATTCGCCTGCTTGAAGGCCTAATTGCCAGTTATATTCTGGAAGTGAATAGGTATAGTTAGCTAATACACTTTGTTTATCTGCAATTTTTCTTCCTCGAGCATCATATTCGTCTTTAGATATGAATTTACTCGCTTCAAAACCCAGCATGTGATCGCCTTGTGGTGAGTACCATTGTGTTTCATTTATCCCTCCCCAGTAGCCGCCCATCATGTAGCCACCACTAAATTGAGTAATGATATTTTGTGGCAGTTTAAATGCTTGATGAAGAAGTGCACGGTCAAGCTTGTTTTCAAACGCTTGTTGATGCCATAAGCCACCTTGGTCAAAATCGTCACTATTATCAATAGGTACCATATAACGCAGATCAACAGCGGCACCTTGCCATAGTGGGGTATAAAGGTTGGCAGCAAGTGCGAGAGAATAATCAAAGAAGCCATATTCTGTTGCTGTTCGGTGATTTAATGCGGGAGATAAAATCACTTGGCTACGACCAAAACCGCTATTCATGGTTTGGTATAACCAAGTCGTTTGGTCAAAGTTAGGCTTTGCACTTATGGTGTTAAAGCTAAGTTGCTTACAAGGGATATCTGATTGAATAAATTCACGATAACATTGTGTTTCCGTGTTTACTGCAAACATTGGTAATCCGTTAGTCAGTAAAATTAGCTCAACATTTTGTTCTTGTTTTTGTTGGATGTTAGCTTTGCCATTTGATTTTTTGATGAGTTTAGCAAGATCACTAAAGGCACCGTCGCCTGCTTTGCTAGCAATAATACCCAGAGCAACACCTACACCATCTATTTGGTTATGGTTATAACGGCGATTTTCTAACGCAATAACCATTTTATTATTACGATAGCCGACATTTAAATTAACAAAGCCTTCTTCTTTTAACGCATTGATTAAGTTTGCAAGGCTTGCAGTACTCGCTTGCGCTAATTGTTGGTTAATCTTTTTGGCTAATTGCTCATTCTTGTTAATGGTAAGATTAAGTGCTGTATTATCGTTATAACCCATTAAAGGAACAGAAAAATTAACGCCCCATACATCCTGCTCACTGTGTTCATGCTCTGTATAAACTTGGTAATCAAGGCTCAACTGACTGCCCCAAGGTAATAATCCTTGAGGTGTGAACAACTTAGCATTGCTGTTAAATTCAGTTGCATCGTATTCAGCTGTTAATTGTAGGAATGACAGAGGTTGCCATTCAGCACCAGCAAAAGGGCCATTCATAATGCCATTAGCAAGTACTGAACTGCCGTAACCACCACTCAAACGTAGTGATAAGCTGTCAAAGGTTTTATCAGCCACAATATATTTAGTATCAAAATTATTGGCAGCGCCACCAATATCTTGAGCACCAATAGCGACATTGAACCCTGTAAAGTCATAAACATAAGGCAGTTGAAATTTTGCTGACGCCGATAAATCACGTAAACAATCTTTATCTTTGGTAGTGTAGCCATTACAACTGTAATTTTTTACAACTATACGACCACCCACTTCTAAGTTTGGAAATAACCCTGTAGCGAAAAACCAGTTGTCCCACTGTGAAATATTATTTCTAAATGGAATTCCTTGGTGAAATGAAAGGCTAATGTCGCCTGTTTTAATCACTTGAGCATTAGGGGTAAACATTAATCCGGTATAACTTTGACTTGATGGGAGAATATCAACAGATGAAGCGTGAACCTGTGGTGAGGTGAATGCTGCCAATATGCTTAATGTTAATAATGAATGAGGCATAGAAGGGAGTGAATTCATGATCGACTTCCGTGTAGCAAGATAAAAATATCGCATATAAAAGAAACAACAAAAGGCACCCGAAGGTGCCTTACTTTCTTATAGTAATGATTAGTTACCAGTTCCACCGCCTGATGAACCATCACCACCGCCAGTACCACCACCAGTACCACCAGTAGGAAGAGCATCTGGATCTTCTGGTCTATCAGGTTCTTTTGATTCTGCTGGTTTTTTGATTGCTTCATCTAAAGCAGGGATATTTTGAATTTCTTCTATTGTCTCTGCTTCTATAGCGGTGTTAAATGTATTCTCATCGGCTAAAATTTTAGCTAACTCAACATGAACAGGCTGACCATCTTTACTTGTGGGGTAATTTGGGTGCTCTGCTAATGTAGATTCTGCAAGTAATTTAGTGACTTTCGTTACATCATCAGTTGAGGCATTTGGCTGTGCGGCTAACGTATCAGCAAGAATATGTGTTGTAGCAATTAATTTACTATAAATATTAGTGAAATCAGGGTTTTTAGCTAATTTCTTAACTGCACTGTCAGTATCTCTTAATAGCTCATTAACAGAAATGCCAGTCGTATTCGCGATTTCACCTAAACCTAAATCTTCCAGTATTTGGCTTGCCGTTGCTTCGTTGTAAGTATTATCACCAAGTTTGTTAGTAATCAGCGTTGTTAATGGAGAAGCTGTTGCTGCCTCACCTTTTTTGAACAATCCTTTAGGGGCTTTTAGTTCTAAAGTTGGTAAATATTTACCATTAGATGTGTCTTGGGGAACAACATTACCGTCAGGCTTAAATGTGAATGAGCAGTTTTCAGGTGCATTAACGAATGCCTCACCGGTTGTTTTCACGAAACCATCATAGTTGGTTAAACCGACAACCTTGTTACCATTTCCACAGTTATAGCTTCCCTGAATACCCCAAATTGCACCATCAAAAGCTTGTACTGATGCTGATGTGACTTCAGGTGTAACGCTGTTGTTATTGTCACTACCACAGCCCGCGATGATAACGCCAGCAATGATGGTTGATAATAGTTTGATCTTCATATCTATTCCTTATTTATGAAGCGATATATTTAAATAAATGACTAATGGGATTATTCAGTTATAACTTGCGTTACCGTTTCAAGATCAAGCGATGGTGAGATGATGTCGACACGGCGATTCTGCTCACGACCTTCCTCGGTTTGATTTGATGCTACAGGATCTGATTCACCACGGCCTTGAGCAATAATACGTGTACTATCCATATTCAGATGTTGGCGAAGCGCGTCTGCAACAGCTTCTGCACGCTTAATGGATAAGGTTTGGTTATAAGCTTCAGAGCCTCGACTATCAGTATGACCGACAACATAAATTTTTGCCGCATCTTGCTCCTTTAAGCGCTGTTCAAAAGGTGCCAGTTTTGCCGCGTCACCTGTTGTGATGGTGCTGCTATCAAAAGCGAAAGGGACTGTAAGCTTAAGCTCTTCAAGCGTGGCTATTGTGACTTGATTAACATAAACAGGTTCTTCAACAACAAGGGGTTCTGGCGCGCCCCAATGAAAAGCTAAACCTAAGCCTGCAAAGTGAATATCAGGGCCAGCAACATCGTTGTAGTATTGGTACTCTAAACGAGTCGAAACATCTTTATTAATGAAATACTCAAGGCCAGCTCCCGCTGTAGGTGACCAACCATTATCACTGTTGGTTACCCCAGAACCAATTGCATTCCAGTCGTAATAAAAAGCACCCGCTTTAGCGAAGATATCAACATTATAAGAAATCGCATAAGAGAACTTAGTGACAAGGTCAGCACCTTGCGCTTCATAACTCCCCTGTTTGTTATCTAGTTTGGCATTACCTAAATGGGTGTAGCCCGTTTCTAAAGCAAACCAAGGTGTGATTTGATAACCTGCAAAAACACCACCGGCAAAATTAGTATCTTTTAATTTTGTAACAGAGGTAACAGCATTATCCATGTTTGTAATGTGGCTGGCACCTATGCGCGCGCCGACATACAAAGGGTTATCTGTTGAGGCATGTACGGAATTGGATACAACTAGAGCAAAGGGGATCATTAAAATGATTTTGTTCATTATTGCCACCGTATTTTAAAGAAATATTAATAGATGTTGGATTGTATGGTTGTGGAGTATATATTTTGTTGCATATAGTGGCGAATGTATTTTTTTGCTTCGTTAGTTGTTTCACTGAAAATTGATAACGAAATCACATTGAAAAATATATTTAATAATCTTCAAATAAAATCAAGATGTATTTTATTTTGTTTTTTGTCAGTGGCTTATGGTTAAAACTGTATTTTGATTGCAATAAAGTGCGATGTGTGACGCGTTTCTTATTATTTGGTTGGTATGACTGTGTGTTAATGAATTATCATGCGGAAAAATCATCTAGGTTGGGGGGACTTACTACCTTCATTAAGCTAATTTCAAAGCAAATGAGGAGCTGTAACCTTAGGGCGGTAGCTTACTTTTTTGTTACTTAAGTTAGACATTTCTGTTTTTGTTTATTTTCTCTCTGTGAGCTCATCATGACGTTATCAAGAAAAATCATATTTACAGTATCTATTACATTACTACTTTCTGGTTGTAGTGTTCCCGGTTCTAATATCAATATAGATAATAAACAAGTAATAGCTGCAGAAGTTGAAGGTTCTTCGTTAGATAATATAAATGTCTATCCATTAACCGCCACAACGGTAAGCCAATATAAAAACTCCCCAATTTCAGCGCGTACCAATCAAATGCTTGAGAATGAATTAAAGTACTATGAATATCACATTGGTCCGGGAGATATTTTAAATGTCACTATTTGGGATCATCCTGAACTAACGATTCCAGCAGGCTCTTATCGAAGTGCGAGTGAGGCGGGTAACTGGGTACATGCTGATGGCACTATTTTTTATCCTTATATCGGTAAAGTAAAAGTGGCAGGTAAAACCGTTACCCAAGTACGTAAGGAAATTGCCCGTCGATTAGCCGCTTATATTGAAGCACCACAAGTTGATGTAAATGTCGCCTCGTTTCGTTCTAAAAAAACCTATGTTACGGGTGCTGTAAAAAATCCTGGGCCGCAAGCAATAACCAATATTCCATTAACACTACTTGACGCGGTGAATAAATCGGGTGGTTTAGCAAAAGATTCTGATTGGCGTAATGTAACCTTGACGCGAAATGGCAAAGATCAACAAGTCTCTTTGTACGCTTTAATGCAACGTGGTGATTTAACCCAAAACCGTTTATTACAAGATGGCGACATCGTTCATGTGCCAAGAGATGACGCGCAAAAAGTCTTTGTGATGGGTGAAGTGAATAAGCCGCAGTTGTTAAAAATTGATCGTGCAGGCATGAGTTTAACAGAAGCACTCAGTAATGTGGGTGGCATTAATGAATTAGAAGCCGATGCGACTGGGGTCTTTGTTATTCGTTCTAAAGAAACCGCCAAGCCTAATGATCCTATTGCAGACATTTACCAGTTAAATATTAAAGATGCGACTGCACTTGTTATTGGAACTGAGTTTGATTTAAAGCCTTACGATATTGTGTATGTAACGGCAGCGCCAATTGCGCGTTGGAATCGTGTTATTAAACAATTACTACCGACGATTACCGGATTTAATAGTTTAACTGAAGGTGTTAATCGTTTTGTCGATTTGAAGTAGATAAAACGCCGAATTTTAAAACAGCAGTTAAATAAACCTATATTGACTCGAATGGAAAATGATTCATGAGTTTAGCTCAAAATTTAACGAACAAAGCGACACCTAATAATAGTGATGAAATAGATCTTGGTAAGCTATTTGGAATATTAGTTGATAACCGTTGGAATATTATTGTTCTCACCTTACTCTTTACTTTTATTGGTATTACTTACGCACTTCTTGCAACACCAATTTATAAAGCCGATGCCTTAATTCAAGTGGAACAAAAAAGTACAGGTATGCCAGCCCTTGGTGGCGATATGGCTGATCTTTTTTCTTCCGAATCAACAGCCACCACTGAAATAGAAATTATTAAGTCTCGTATGGTATTAGGCGAAACCGTCGATAAGCTGAACTTAACGATTGTTGCTACGCCTAATTACATGCCCGTTATCGGAAAAGGCTTGGCAAGGCTTACAGGAGACAGCGAATCTATTGCTATTTCTCGATTCCTTTTACCCGATTCAGCGCTACAAAGTGGTTATGTATTAACGGTTACTAACAGTAAAGACGGTGATTACATGTTAGCAAATGCTGATGGCCGAGAAGTACTAAAAGGACAAGTCGGAAAGCTGGCTGAAAATAAAGGTATTAGCTTATTAGTCACCGATTTGAGCGCAAAAAATGATGCGACGTTTACTTTAAGCAAAATTAGCCGACTGGATGCGATTCAAAGCTTACAACGTGATTTATCGGTGAGTGAGCGAGGAAAGCAAACAGGTATTCTTCAGCTTTCAATGACAGGGGAGAATCGCACTAAAATAAAAGAAATATTAAATGACATCAGTCAGAATTACTTTTTACAAAATGTAGAGCGTAACTCTGCCGAAGCTGAAAAGAGTTTAGTGTTTTTAAAGAAACATTTACCTGAAATTAAAAGCCAATTAAATAATGCTGAAGACAAACTTAATCATTATCGTCAATTAAATGAATCAGTTGATCTTAATTTAGAAGCAAAATCAGCGTTAGAAGTGATGGTAAATGTTGAATCACAGTTAAATGAACTTACGTTTAAAGAAAGTGATATTTCACAGCGATTTACGAAAGAGCACCCAGCATATATTGCTTTATTGGATAAACGTAAAACCTTACTATCAGAAAAAGCACGCTTAAATAAACGTGTAGAGAAATTACCGAAAACACAACAAGAAATTTTACGCTTAACCCGTAACGTTGAAGTTAATCAGCAAATTTACGTTGAATTGCTAAACAAAGTCCAAGAGCTAAGCATTGTAAAAGCGAGTACTGTCGGTAACGTGCGTATTTTAGATTCAGCACAAAGCTATTCACAGGCAGTGAAACCGAAAAAAGCCTTAATTGTGGTTCTTGCAACACTACTAGGCAGCATGTTGTCGGTTGCTATTGCTTTACTTCGTACAGCGTTCCATAAAGGGGTTGAAACGCCAGATCAAATTGAAGAAATTGGCTTACCTGTTTATGCTTCAATTCCATTATCTGACTCACAAACCGAGCCACTGAAAAAACAAAAAGGTAAAAACTTAACGGTAGAGCAAACCTTGTTAAGTGTTTATAACCCCGCCGATTTATCGGTTGAAGCACTACGAAGCTTACGTACAAGCTTGCACTTTGCGATGATGGAAGCAAAAAATAATGTGCTAATGGTATCTGGCCCTAGCCCTAATATTGGTAAATCGTTTGTATCTGTAAACCTTGCCTCAGTGATTGCAAAAGCGGGCCAAAAAGTATTAGTGATTGATGCTGATATGCGAAAGGGCCGAATGGAAACACAATTATGTACAGATAATAAACCAGGCTTGTCTGATTACTTATGTGGCAAACAAGATTTTAGCCATGTTGTTCGTGAAACGGATGTGAACGGTTTAGAATTTATACCTCGTGGTGATACGCCGCCAAATCCATCAGAGTTATTAATGCACCCACGTTTTAAAGCATTAATTGAGTGGGCAGGGCTGCATTACGATATGGTGATTGTAGATACACCGCCTATTTTAGCGGTAACCGATGCTGCTATTGTTGGCGCCCATGTAGGAACCACCTTATTAGTGGGTCGATTTGAACAAAATACCGTTAAAGAAATCGAGGTTGCCAAACAACGCTTTGAACAAAACGGCATTGAAGTGAAAGGCTTTATACTTAACGCCATTGTTCGTAAAGCAAGCAGCACCTACGGCGGAAATTATGGCTACTATAATTACAGCTACGACAGTAAGTAGCTTTTTAATAGCTTTAGAAAGTCGTAAGTTGTTGTCTTATTATGATTAATATCCGTTTGAAAAATGAACGTTTAAATAGAGTTCACTAGTGAAAAGAATGACATAACTATCACTTACAGATAGGATACCTTTCCTTATTGGAAATGATATAATACCCTTAAAAATACGACTGGAAAGATTTAGCTGCTAATTGGTAATAGCATATAACCAATGGGCGGTAGCGTGCCTATATCAGGCTAGTTGGTGGTATTTCTACCCTAAAGCGATTTAGTTTGCTATATGAATTAGGTTGTTTATAAGATTTTTAAGGCCTATTCCGCTAAAAGCACCAAATCTCATTTTTTAAGTGTTTTTTCAAAACATTAGCCGAAATGCTAGTGTTTTTTTATGTCTCAAATTTGGCAAAAAGCGTCTCATGGCAATAAAAAGTCTGACGATGAAGAATGAAAAAAATCAACGCTTAAACTGGAATACTACTCAAGTGTAGGCCATAAAAAGAAAGACTGAAGCGTCTTAAATACGTGAATAAAGGATATGATTATCTCACCACAAATCATCTCACTAACAGTAAAAAACACAAACCATCTCATTACAAATAGAAGTTGGCTGTCATATGAATAGTGCTTACATCGTTGTCTTTATAACGTCATTCATTGCGTTATTTCTTATGCGAAAGGTCGCCAAAAAGATTGGTTTGGTGGATAAACCGAATGCCCGAAAACTCCATCAAGGGGCAGTGCCCTTAGTCGGTGGGATTTCGGTGTTTTTAGCACTGTGTGCTGTTTTTATCTTATACCTGCCTATGAACTTAAATCTGGCACTGTATCTGTCATGTTCAGGGGTGTTAATTGTACTAGGCGCGCTTGATGATAAGTTTGATTTGAGCTTTAAAATTCGTTTGTTTGTTCAAGCGGGTATTTCGCTAGCAATGATCGTTATTGGTGGTCACAGTCTACATAATCTTGGTTATTTGATGGGCAGTGAAACCATCGCACTGGGTGAAGTTGCTGGCTCTATTATTACTATTCTTGCTGTTATTGGTGCCATTAATGCCTTTAATATGGTTGATGGTATCGATGGTTTATTAGGTGGTTTAGCATCAGTGACATTTACAGCGCTAGGTGTCGTGTTCTTTACCAGTGGTAATGAATATCTCGGTACATTTTGTTTACTGATTGTTGCAGCATTAATCCCCTATATTTTATTAAATTTAGGTTTTATGTTTGGTAAACGTTATAAAATCTTTATGGGGGATGCTGGCAGTATGTTTATCGGCTTTTCTGTTGTATGGATGCTTATTCGAGGCACGCAGGAACCGAATATTGACGCATTTAAACCAGTCACGGCACTGTGGTTAATAGCATTACCGCTAATGGACATGGCAACGATCATGATCCGTCGTATGCGTAAAGGTCACTCGCCATTTAAACCTGATCGTGAGCATTTACACCATATTTGCCAGCGAATGGGGTTATCGCCATTAATGACGCTATTTGTCATTTGTTTGATGGCAAGTATTTGTGCGGTTGTAGGTCTTTGGGCTGATATGAGTGGCGTTGAAGAATCGACCATGTTTATAGCCTTCTTAGGGCTATTTGTTGTTTATTTTACAGTGATTAACCATATTTGGCGTATTACTTCATGGATTAATAAATTATTTGGCCGTCATTCAAACTCTAATGAAATTCCAAGTTGATTTTAAATATAGATAATATTATGAATAAAAAAAGAATCTTAACGGTTTTTGGTACACGTCCAGAAGCAATTAAAATGGCGCCATTAGTACATGCTCTTGCAAATGATGAACGCTTTGAAGCTAAAGTGTGCGTAACAGCTCAGCACCGTGAAATGTTAGATCAAGTATTAGAGCTTTTTGATATTACACCTGATTATGATTTGAATTTGATGAAAGCAGAGCAGACATTAAATGATGTCACCTCACGCATACTGCTTGAATTAAAACCTATTCTTCAGGAATTTAAACCTGATGTTGTACTTGTTCATGGTGATACTGCAACTACTTTTGCCGCTAGTCTGGCTGCGTATTATGAACAAATTGCGGTTGGTCATGTAGAAGCAGGATTGCGAACGGGCAATATCTATTCACCGTGGCCAGAAGAAGCTAATCGTAAGTTAACAGGGGCGCTAACTAAGTATCATTTTGCACCAACAGAAACATCAAAAGAAAATCTATTAAAAGAAAACTATTCAGTCGAGAATATTTTTGTTACTGGTAATACAGTAATTGATGCTTTGTTAATGATAAAAGATAAAATTGATACTGATTTTGTTCTTAAATCATCATTAAATGATCAATTTCCATTTCTTGATGACTCAAAGAAAATGATTTTGGTAACTGGCCACCGCCGTGAAAGCTTTGGTGGGGGGTTTGAACGTATATGCGAAGCATTAGCCATTACGGCAAAAGAAAATCCTGATGTTCAAATTGTATATCCAATGCACTTAAATCCAAATGTTCGCGAACCGGTAAATCGAATATTAAATGGTATTAAGAACATTTATTTAATAGAGCCTCAGCGGTATTTACCTTTCATCTATTTAATGGATCGCTCAGATATTATTCTGACTGATTCTGGCGGTATTCAAGAAGAAGCTCCGTCTTTAGGCAAGCCCGTATTAGTTATGCGCGATACGACTGAGCGTCCAGAAGCGGTTGCAGCAGGTACAGTAAAATTAGTTGGTACAGATATTAATGTTATTTGCACCGAACTTAATATGCTACTTAATGATAAAGAAGTATACCAAGCCATGAGTTTTGCTCATAACCCCTATGGTGACGGTAAAGCATGTACACATATTTTAAATAACTTAATGAATAAATATTAAGAAAGGATACAACATGTCGTTCGAAACGATTTCAGTAATTGGTTTAGGTTATATAGGGCTTCCTACTGCTGCAATGTTTGCATCACGTAAGAAAAAAGTCATTGGTGTTGATGTCAATCAAGTTGCAGTTGATACCATTAATCAGGGCAAAATTCATATTGTTGAACCTGATTTAGATATGATTGTTAACGCTGCCGTCACAGAAGGTTACTTGAAGGCTGTAACAACTCCTGAAGCTGCAGATGCATTTTTAATTGCTGTCCCAACTCCTTTCTTACCATGTAATAAAGATGATATTCCAGCTCCTGATCTTTCTTATATTGAAGCTGCAGCAAAAGCAATAGCACCTGTGTTGAAAAAAGGTGATTTAGTTATTTTAGAATCGACCTCACCAGTTGGGGCTACAGAAAAACTTGCCGCTTGGTTAGCGGAAGCTCGATCTGATTTATCTTTTCCCCAAACTCATAATGATGCTGCCGATATAAATATAGCACATTGCCCAGAACGAGTTCTTCCTGGTCAAGTTGTTCGTGAGTTGGTTGAAAATGATCGTGTTATTGGCGGTATGTCATCTCGTTGTTCTGAACGCTCTGTTGAACTTTATAAAACATTTGTTCTAGGTGAATGTATCGTTACCAATGCGCGAACAGCCGAAATGGCGAAACTAACAGAGAATAGCTCACGTGATGTTCAAATCGCTTTTGCTAATGAATTGTCAGTTATCTGTGATAAACTTAACATTAATGTATGGGAACTAATTGCTTTGGCTAACCGTCACCCGCGTGTGAATATTCTTCAGCCCGGACCTGGTGTTGGTGGACATTGTATTGCTGTTGATCCATGGTTTATTGTATCTAACACTCCAGAAGAAGCACAGCTTATTCATACAGCACGTAAAGTGAATGATAGTAAGCCTGAATGGGTAATTAATAAGGTAAAAGTAGCTATTGCTGATTTCTTACAAGAAAACCCAAATAAATCAATACAAGATATTACAATAGCTTGTTACGGGTTAGCTTTTAAACCTGATATAGATGACTTACGAGAAAGTCCTGCAGTGTATATTGTTCAACAAATTGCAGAAATGCATTGTGGTCAAGTATTAGCCGTTGAGCCTAATGTTAGCAATATATCGGAAAAATTTGTAAAGGTAGAACTAGTTTCACTCGAACAAGCTCTAATGGAATCAGATATTAATGTTTTATTAGTCGATCATAAAGAGTTTAAGAATACAAAAATAAAAAATAAAATTATTATTGATACCAAAGGGATTTGGATTTAATACGAAATAAAGTTGAATAGTGTTTAGGAGTCATAAATGACTTCTAAACAAATTATTATTTTTAGCGAGTTATAATCAGAAAAATGAAAGTAATAATAGTAATTTAAGTAAAAATGCATCCAAGCTGACTACATTAGCAAATAAATTATCTCTTAGTTCTAATTCTGTCAAATATTACTTTAATAATAAAAAAAAGGATTAATATGTTTATGATAAGCATATTAATGTAGTTCTCGGTGGTTAGTTTTATTATTGGTAGCTTATTGTTTTTTATAAAAATGTGAAATATATTAACAATAACATTTAGAGCTATTTATGAGTAATACAATAACGATGAATATGAATAATTCGCTTATATTATAAAGTCTTGGGTGAATGCAATGAATTTTTATGATACTAAGAGATACGGTAGCGTTATGTTTTAACTAATATTGGTCAATTAAATATTAGATAGATATCAAAGCAAAAAATAAATAAGGACTATAGTTCGCTTTGATATTTAGGAAATAGATATACTTTTAGCGTATAATTATTAGAATTTTTAATATAAATCAAAAGCTGATATAAAATGAAAAATGTTTTTTACAGTGTTATTTTTACGTTAAGCACTGGATTATTAGCATTTGTAGTCAATCGCGTTTTCAGTGAAGAATTAGGTCAAGAGAGTTTAGGTCTTCTTAGGCTGTTTACACAAATGATTGCTTATCTAAACTTAGCTGAGCTTGGATTAGGAGCTGCGTCAACTGCCCTATTATATAAGCACATTAATAATAACGATAATAATGCAATAACTAATGTATTTAATTCAATTAAGAGAATATATTTCAAGATATTCTTGGTTATCCTATCTTTAGGGATACTGAGTGTCTTCTTCATAAATGATATTGCAAAATATAGTAGTGATGATGTGTACTATATTTGGCTATTATATGTTATATCAACAGCATTTACATATCTATATGCTAAATATATTATATTGTTTACTGCAGATCAACAGTATGGATTTATACAAAAAGTAAGAAATATAACTAAACTAATAATACAATTAATACAATTAATATCGTTGATTTATATAAAGTCTTTTTATGTTTTTGTGTTTCTACTTATTGTTGGTAATATTATTGAGTATGTTTTTTATTTAACGTTCTATAGGAAAAAATACAAGCAAAAAATTAAAAATAAAAAAGGATTAATTGATGTTGATTTGTTGTTAAAAACAAAGATGACATTTATCCATAAAATATCAGGTGTTTTTGTATTAAATACCGATTATATATTGATGGCGACGTTTCTTAACTTAAAAATTGTTGCGATATATTCAAGTTACTTGATGATTATACAGTTCGTTAATTTGTTTATTTCAAATGCACTACTCGTAATAAAACCTATATTTGGGAAATACTTACATAGTCATGATATAAAATTTGTACACAATAAATTTAATGAGTTAAGTATATTTATAAGTTTGATGGCATCAGTTGTTGTGACTTTTTTATTTAATTCAATATCGATTATCGTACTGTTATGGATGGGCGATGGCTACTTAATTAATATGTATACGCTTATTCTTATATTTATTAATGTATATATTGATATATATAGAAAGAGTATTGACCTTATAAAAGATGTAAGTGGTTACTTTAATGATATTCACCTTCCAATACTTGAAGGAGTATCAAATCTTATCCTTTCAGTTGTCTTATGTCAATTAATAGGCTTGAATGGTATAATATTAGGGACAGTTATTACGAATGTAGTTGTTGTACTACTTTGGAAGCCTTACTATATTTACAAACATGTTCTTCACGTTAGTTTCAAAGAATATATAAACAAAATATTTTTATCTGTATTTATAACATTGCTTAGTGTTACATCGATATACTATATATCGTCATATATAAACGTTGATGTTTTTTGGAAAGTTTTAATTATTTTAATGCTA
>NZ_PYOB01000051.1:0-2068 GCF_003026165.1 Photobacterium sp. GB-1
GCACCCAGCAACTTACAAAGCAGCGAGAGCAGGTTCATGCCAAGAGTTGCGGCATTGCTTCTTTGATTTTCTCTTTGCCAAGTATTCTTGGTATTGAGGATCAAAGGGCGTAGCGGCACTCTTGATTTTTACATGTCGCTCGATGGGCACTTTTGCTATTTGGAATAGGTTAAACAGGCAATCCATGTTCATGACTTTCTGCCAACCGTGAAATTGCCATTGGCCTTTACGGTTAAGGAAGTATTTATGAACAACCCAGTCCTTGGACTTGGTTGGATGACGTCTAACTGCCCAGTGCCATAATGCTTGGAATAGATTGTGGCCGACATACCCGAATATCTGCTTAGCAACACAGTGGCGATAGTAATTCGCCCATCCCCTGAGTTTCGGATTTATCAACTTGATAAGATCGTTAACAGGAATGGTTGCGTGCTTTTTGATGAGTTCACGTAGGTTTCTCAAAAATAACAGCGTGTTGGATTTGCTCGGCTTGATGAGCAGTTTCCCTTTGTACTTCCTGTGATTGAAGCCCAGAAAGTCAAAGCCGTCATCAATATGAGTGATCTTCGTTTTCTCTTCGGAGAGGGTTAACCCTCTTTCTGCCAGAAAATCAGAAATCAACGGTTTGATGTCGTTCACGAGCACTTCCTTTGAAGAGCAGGTGACCACGAAATCATCTGCATAACCAATAAAGTTAGCTCTAGCACTCTTTTTGAGCGCAGTGGATTTTATGTACTGCTCTAGCCCTGCGAGAGTCATTAACATCAAGGTCGGAGATATGATTCCGCCTTGTGGTGTACCCTCATCAGTATCATAGAACAAACCTTTGTCCATAAAGCCAGACTTTAGCCATTGTTCCAACATTCGCTTATCTACAGCGATGTTATCAAGAAGCCATTGATGGCCGATCTTGTCGAAACAGGCTTTGATATCCCCTTCAAGTACCCATTTGGCTGATTTCTTTAGTGCCAAGCATTTGAAGCATTGACTGACCGCGTCAGCAGTGCTGCGATTTGGCCTAAATCCATAGCTATTGGGGTCAGCAAGTGTTTCAGATACAGGCTCTAGTGCTAGTAGATGGAGTGCTTGTTGCGCTCTATCAATCATGCACGGAATGCCTAATGGCCTGAGCTTGCCGTTCTTTTTGGGAATGTAGATACGTTTGAGTGGTTTCGCTTTATAAGTCTTGCGACTAAGCTGATTGACTGCTTTCATACGGCGTGCATCTGTGTTCCAGATGACACCATCTATTCCAGGCGTTTTACTGCCTTTGTTTTGAGATACACGCTTAACCGCAAGAAGCTTAGCTGAGCGAGAATGAGTTAAGAGCCACTGTAAGGAGTTCACCTTACCGTATTTCTTTTCTCTAGTTGCTTTTGCGATACGCATTTGAAGCTTTAATACGTGTGCTTCAACGGATTTCCAGTCTATTGACTGCCATTGAGCACCGTCAGAAGATGCACTAATCTCTTTCGAGATCATCATTTGCTTTTCTCCTTAAATAAAGTTCTTCAAACTATCTCGCAAAGGGAGACCAGTCGGAAGTGGGCTCACTTTCGTGATCAAACATGAGTCTGTATCTACATCATTACAATGTAGCTTTCGCTTTTTCCGACCTCCTATACCTGCATCACTATCGGCCACTAAGGCTTTCCCAAAGGGAATGATACAGGCTTACCCTGTTCCGTATGTCACGTAAAATGTCAGCTTAGATGCCCACTATAGTGCGGAGAGTACTGCGATCACGAAAGAATACTGTCCAACTTCTTTCCGACTCTCATTGCCATTTTGGCCACAGCGTATTAACCACTTCCGCTGCTTCATCACATAACGCACCTTGGATGGATTCACATACGTTCATCATACTGACTACCTAGCACTCACCCGACTTGTGGTTTTCAGGAGGAACGTCCTCTCACGATTCTTTTCCCACTCAGCCCAACGGCCAAGTTTCGTTACATTGTCCGAGCCGCTGCTTTATTCAGGCTCGTAGGTTCATCTGGTGATACAGACGGTTCACTCATAAAGCGGTGAACAACGCTTCATACGACTTCAGGTCGCACGGACA
>NZ_PYOB01000052.1:0-1592 GCF_003026165.1 Photobacterium sp. GB-1
TATTTTGTCCATCGGATTAAATACACAAACAGCAAAGCTAGTTATTTAATATCAATAAGTTAAAAGCACCTACTGAGATAATTAAGAAAATTTTCTGATTAAAAACGAGACTTAATCGGCAAAATTTACGATTTCCATTATAACTGGGTAAATAAACAGGTTGCTTCATTAGCAGAAAACAAAAGCATCTCGCCTTATTGAAATAGGATTATCTGAAGCTCGCAAAGAAAGGAAATGGAGATAAGAGAGGTGGCGACAAAGAAGGGTTCATCTCCATGTTTAGGCATTATTGCGGCTTGTGGTGATGATAAGACACAGCTTCAAGCGATCCAATTTATGTTCATGTTATCCGGGCAAACAGACGTTGCCCTCACCGAATAAAACGGTACGTATAAAAGCCCAACCCTTTTGCCCCTGCTGCCAACATGTCATGCAATTAACGGGAATATTTCGACCCAGATAACCGATGTTAAATAATAAGGATAATGGCTTTCACGCTTCATAATTAAAGAGAATTTTATTATACATCAGGGTATTAATATTATTGGTTCACACCAAGGATAACGCTCGACTTCTTTTTGTCATCACCCTTCATGCTATTTCCAATATTTACTTATATAAGGTGGCTTGGGCTTGTCCAACACTTCGGATAGGTGTCGGCTTCGCAACACATATCCTTATCTGTTATGTGACTATTGATTGAATGCTGATTTGTATAGGTTAAAGCTAGTATTTAGCGATTGTGTTAGGTCAGAAATTTCATTTAGAACAAGCCCCATATCTTCTCTTTCTGTTACGATATAGGCTTCGAACCAAAAACTTAAAGTATCACCGAGCTGGACTTTGTCACCTACAATGGGCGGCAAACCAATAGCTCGAATTTGAACATTATCACCTGACCTAGATAGGTCACGAACCCACCATGAGAGAAATTCTAATGCTTGTAATCCTAATGCATTTTTTTGAATCTCAAAGGCAACATTAATTAAAATTTCATTATTAAGGTTTCCTCCACTCCTCCTATACATTGATATTGGTAGATCAGCATATTCCCCAGAAAAATAGACCTCGTTTAATGTAACAATATCTTCTTTCGAGAAATGATGTTTACCTACTTCGGCACTCCTAATTCCAGGTATAGCTTGAAATGCTTTTTTAAGTGCAAGCACCTCTGAAGGCATATCATTTGCGTAAACAGAACTAGCCGTAAAGACTAAAGCAATCAGTATTAATCGAAACTTCAAAATTACTCCTTAGCACATAACGTCGGCTTAAGGGGCGAAAAACACACGATTCACTCGATCTAACCGCCTTAAGCGCCAAAATTTGAATAGACTAAAAATTGATCCAGTGTTTTTAGTCCCCTTGAAGCCCTTGTTGAACGAAGCCGCTGCGCGGCAGAGTGAAAGCCCATAAGCTCGACTACGGTAAATATACCTTTAAAAAAGGAATATTTATCATGAACAAAGCACAGCAACATCGTTCAGATTATCTTTATGAACAACACCTTACCCATCTCACCTTGCAAGGTAAACGCCCCGCTACGATTGATGCTTATAGTCGTGCTCTACGTCGCATTACCCATCAACTGG
>NZ_PYOB01000053.1:0-1478 GCF_003026165.1 Photobacterium sp. GB-1
GTGCCTTCGGGAACTCTGAGACAGGTGCTGCATGGCTGTCGTCAGCTCGTGTTGTGAAATGTTGGGTTAAGTCCCGCAACGAGCGCAACCCTTATCCTTGTTTGCCAGCACATAATGGTGGGAACTCCAGGGAGACTGCCGGTGATAAACCGGAGGAAGGTGGGGACGACGTCAAGTCATCATGGCCCTTACGAGTAGGGCTACACACGTGCTACAATGGCGTATACAGAGGGCTGCCAACCAGCGATGGTGAGCGAATCCCAGAAAGTACGTCGTAGTCCGGATTGGAGTCTGCAACTCGACTCCATGAAGTCGGAATCGCTAGTAATCGTGAATCAGAATGTCACGGTGAATACGTTCCCGGGCCTTGTACACACCGCCCGTCACACCATGGGAGTGGGCTGCACCAGAAGTAGATAGCTTAACCTTCGGGAGGGCGTTTACCACGGTGTGGTTCATGACTGGGGTGAAGTCGTAACAAGGTAGCCCTAGGGGAACCTGGGGCTGGATCACCTCCTTACCTAAAGACTTGCTGTTTAATGCAGTGTCCACACAGATTGCTTGGTTAAAATGTAAGAGAGCCACTTAATGTTGCCCAACAACATTAAGTATGAACATTGTCCCGTTCGTCTAGAGGCCTAGGACACCGCCCTTTCACGGCGGTAACAGGGGTTCGACTCCCCTACGGGACGCCACTTCTCTTTGAAGTGCAAATTGGGTCGTTAGCTCAGTTGGTAGAGCAGTTGACTTTTAATCAATTGGTCGCAGGTTCGAATCCTGCACGACCCACCATTCTTTCTCACGAAGGAATTAAAACTATCGTGGGCGATTAGCTCAGTTGGGAGAGCACCTCCCTTACAAGGAGGGGGTCACTGGTTCGAGCCCGGTATCGCCCACCATTTTCTCTTTAGAGAACTTCTTAAAAGAAGTAAAACATTGGGGTTATAGCTCAGCTGGGAGAGCGCCTGCCTTGCACGCAGGAGGTCTGCGGTTCGATCCCGCATAGCTCCACCAATGTCCCGTTCGTCTAGAGGCCTAGGACACCGCCCTTTCACGGCGGTAACAGGGGTTCGACTCCCCTACGGGACGCCACTTTGTAAATACATTCTTATGAGTGTGATTAGAAAGTGGATCTTTAAATAGAAACACAATGCTCTTTAACAATCTGGAAAGCTGACTAGTAAATTCAATCAATAGATTGATTTTAAAAAATGTTTTTATCTTTAGATAAAAACGAGTTCTCAAACAATACACATTCAAGTGTCTTGTATCGAGTCCGGCGAAAAACCAACGTTTAATACTTTCTTGATCGAAGTGTTAAACAAAAACCTTGGTTGTTTGAACATACAAGACCTCTTGGGGTTGTATGGTTAAGTGACTAAGCGTACACGGTGGATGCCTTGGCAGTCAGAGGCGATGAAGGACGTATTAACTTGCGATAAGCCCAGAGAAGGTAGTAAAAACCGGTGACTCTGGGA
>NZ_PYOB01000054.1:0-1384 GCF_003026165.1 Photobacterium sp. GB-1
CAGCGTTATCGCCTACACCGTCACCATCGGTATCTACTGTTTCTGAGTCATCAGCAGGGAACGCATCAGCGTTATCACCAACACCGTCACCATCGGTATCAAGTGTTTCTGATTTATCTTCAGGGAAGGCATCTGCGTTATCACCAACACCGTCACCATCGGTATCTGTTGTTTCTGATTTATCTTCAGGGAAGGCATCTGCGTTATCACCAACACCGTCACCATCGGTATCTACCGTCTCTGACTTATCTTCAGGGAACGCATCAGCGTTATCACCAACACCGTCACCATCGGTATCTGTTGTTTCTGAGTCATCAGCAGGGAACGCATCAGCGTTATCGCCTACACCGTCACCATCGGTATCTACTGTTTCTGATTTATCTTCAGGGAACGCATCAGCGTTATCACCGACGCCATCACCATCGGTATCAAGTGTTTCTAATTCATCTTCAGGGAACGCATCAGCGTTATCGCCTACACCGTCACCATCGGTATCTAGTGTTTCTGATTTATCAGCTGGGAACGCATCAGCGTTATCACCGACACCATCACCATCGGTATCAAGTGTTTCTGATTTATCTTCAGGGAAGGCATCTGCGTTATCACCAACACCGTCACCATCGGTATCTGTTGTTTCTGATTTATCTTCAGGGAAGGCATCTGCGTTATCACCAACACCGTCACCATCGGTATCTGTCGTTTCTGACTTATCAGCTGGGAACGCATCGGCGTTATCGCCTACACCGTCACCATCGGTATCAAGTGTTTCTGATTTATCTTCAGGGAACGCATCAGCGTTATCACCAACACCATCACCATCGGTATCAAGTGTTTCTGACTTATCGGCTGGGAACGCATCAGCGTTATCACCGACGCCATCACCATCGGTATCTACCGTCTCTGATTTATCATCTGGGAAGGCATCTGCGTTATCACCAACACCGTCACCATCGGTATCTACTGTTTCTGACTTATCAGCTGGAAACGCATCAGCGTTATCACCAACACCATCACCATCGGTATCAAGTGTTTCTGATTTATCTTCTGGGAACGCATCATTGCTATCTAAGACACCGTCATTATCATCATCAGTATCTTCGTTATTACCAATACCATCGCTATCGGTATCTACTGATTCTGTGCTATCGAGCGGGAACACATCATCAGCATCAGCGATACCATCATTATCGTCATCAGTATCTTTGTTGTTACCAATGCTATCGCCATCAGTATCAACGGACTCTGTTTTATCTAGAGGGAGAGCATCATCGACATCAGCTACACCATCGCCGTCATCATCGGTATCTTTGTTGTTACCAATACCATCGCTATCGGTATCTACTGATTCTGTGCTATCGAGCGGGAACACATCATCAGCATCAGC
>NZ_PYOB01000055.1:0-1328 GCF_003026165.1 Photobacterium sp. GB-1
TTACCACTTTCGCCTTTCATCATGTTAGCTGCAACATCGTTAGACGCACAGATTGCGTATAGTGGCGATGTTGAAGTGTGCATCATGTATGCTTGGTTGAAACGGTCAAAGTTGATCGCGTCTTCACCGTTACGTACGTGAATGTATGATGCTTGAGACAATGCATTCAATAACTTGTGAGTTGAGTGAGTTGCAAATACTGTTGGACCTTTGTGGTCTTTAGCATCGCCACGCATTGCGAAGTGACCCTTGTAGATAGGGTTAAAACGTGCGTAACCGAACCATGCTTCATCCATGTGAATACGGCTAGAGCTTTCGCCTAGTAGCGCTTCAGTCACTTCAGAGTGGTAACATAAACCGTCGTAAGTACAGTTAGTTACAACCGCGTAGCTCGCTTTTTTCTCATCAGCGTTGAAAGGAATGCCCGCATTTTTAGCTTTAAGTGCGATGCCTTCTTTGCTCATTTGAACTTGGCTGATTGGACCGATAATACCGTAACAGTTACGGCTAGGTACCATGTAGATAGGGCGTGCACCCGTTAAGATCAGACCTTGCTCGATTGATTTGTGACAGTTACGGTCACAAATAGCGATGTCGTCATCTTTCAAACATGCTTGCATGATTGTACGGTTTGAACCAGAAGTACCTACGATACCAGAGTAAGATTGGTGAGCACCAAATACTTTAGCGGCTTCAACTTCTGAATCTTTGAATGCGCCGCTGTGGTCAAGTAGAGAACCCAGTGCTGCACGTTCGATACCCATATCGGTACGGAATAGATTTTCGCCGAAGAATTCGAAGAATTGGTTACCAGCAGGGGTCTTAGTAAAACCGATACCACCTTGGTGACCAGGCGCAGACCATGAGTACTCATGGATGTCGTTGTAGTGCATCATCGCTTTCATGAAAGGCGGTAGCACTTGTGAGCGGTAACGACGCATAGCAGCAACGATACGGCCAGCAACGAAATCTGCAGTATCTTCTAGTACTGAGTAACACTCATCAACACGTTCCATTAACTGGCGGTTGTTAAGAATAGAAGTACGAGCGCGTTCTGCTAGTAGAAATACTGGCACTTCAGGTTGACGTGCTTGTAGTGCTGCTAACAAATCAACTTCTTCGTGAGAGTTAACGATTTGCTCTTCAGTTTTTTCAAGAGCTAATACAAGGCTATCGATTTGAGATGCCATGATAACCGCACGTGCATCTTCGTAAGAAGTGGCAGTAACGATTTCGATAGTACGGCTTTCTAATTCAGCGATTAATGATTTAGTTGCACGATCGGCAAAGCTGTTTGGAGTAATGTTTTGGTGCTCAATAACGAGAGC
>NZ_PYOB01000056.1:0-1067 GCF_003026165.1 Photobacterium sp. GB-1
GTGGCGTTCAAAAAGCAATGAAAGCCGTCATTAAAAGCTGTGGGATCACGAAATCTATCAGTCCTCATAATTTACGTCATAGCTATGCCACTCACCTGTTAGAACGAGGCTTGGATTTACGTTCAGTGCAGCATTTATTAGGTCATAACAGTTTAAATACGACCGCTAAGTACACCCATCTGACCGACATCTCCCGTAAAAACACAACAACAACCATTAATCAACTCACTAATGATTTAACGCTATCATGGGAACTGAACCTATGACTTTTCAATCATTATTGCGCGATTATTACGATGACTTTTGTGCTACGTACTCAACCCAGATCAATCACGATATACGTTATGCCATGAAAACGATACTCACGTGTCACACTGAAAAACAAGGACATAGTCGCTGGCAATGTTCGAATTGCGAACATCAATCTGAATATGCGATGTCTTGTGGACACCGTCACTGTTCTCAGTGTCAGCACCAAGCAACATCCGATTGGTTAGCAAAGCAGCAACAGAAATTGTTGCCTGTTGATTACTTTATGGTGACATTCACGCTGCCAGCTGAGCTTCGATATCTGGCAAAAAAGCATCCCAAAGCACTCTACCAAGCCATGTTTACTGTGACTGCCAGTGTGATAAAAAGCTTTGCTAACAATGATAAATACCTTGGTAATCGCATCGGTTTTACTTCTGTTTTACACACTCATAATCGGCGTCGAGATTTACATCCTCATATTCATATGGTGATCACTGGCGGTGGCTTTGATGACAAGAAACGACAATGGAAAAATTGTAAAAACCACTACCTCTTTAATGCATTTGCTCTCGCAAAAGTATGGCGAGCAAGATTGTTAGCCTATCTCACTACTGAACTAAAGTGGGCGTTACCCGATCACATCACGAAAAAGTGGGTGGTTGATTGTAGACATGTAGGACAAGGAAAACCTGCATTATTGTATTTATCGACATACCTTTATCGAGGGGTAATTGCGGATAAAGACATTCTGTATATCAATAATGAACAGGTGACATTTCGTTATAAAGATAGCCAAACTCAAACGATGAAGACAC
>NZ_PYOB01000057.1:0-978 GCF_003026165.1 Photobacterium sp. GB-1
GCAATATAGAAGTCCAATCTTCTTGCGTGTTTATACCATATGCTTTAGTGACTCTGACAGGGTAAAGTGATGGCATTGTATAACCAACTCTCCAATTTGGAACTTCATCAGGTACGCGTTCTCTATTCACCATGCTACAACCAGCCAGTAATAGGCAGAGCATCCCTGTTGATATAATCTTTTTCATTTACTGTCCTTGTGTAATGAATGCTGAATCTAGCTCTTTCATTGAGCGCCTCACAGGTTTTTGTGAGGCGGTAAACCAATATTAATGAAGCTGATCTACAATATAATTCTTTGATGTATATATCTTATTTACCTTATCCCAAGGGATAGGCGTTAAGGTTGCGTTAGCCTTTTTAGCTCTTTTAAGTACAGAGTTTCTTGTCTGGTTATGATCAGAGTAAGTACTTCCGTTATAGTCCGTTTCGGGTGTGCTCGTTGGCGACAGTTCAGTAACGTACGTATATTTGCCACAACCCTTAAGCCATACTTTCACTTGCCCATTTGGCAGGAAACCAAAATCAAATGTCGTTTGGTAGCAAGCTCGTTTTATTCCATCTGGTCGAATGTAACTTTGCTTTTTATAGGCCAGCGCTTTCATTTTTGGGGTGACATCTAATTCAGTAATATAGAACTTCGCATCAAAAAGGGATGTCCAGTAAAGCACGACTTTATCGGGTAGATGATTTGTATATTGTACTTGAGAGTAACTAGCTGTTGTAAAAAGATGAAGTGGTAATCCATAACCATCATAGTTGGGTAAATACTCTTTCACACGCTTTAATGCACTTACAGTCATAAATTGACTATGAGTATGCAATATAGAAGTCCAATCTTCTTGCGTGTTTATACCATATGCTTTAGTGACTCTGACAGGGTAAAGTGATGGCATTGTATAACCAACTCTCCAATTTGGAACTTCATCAGGTACGCGTTCTCTATTCACCATGCTACAACCAGCCAGTAATAGGCAGA
>NZ_PYOB01000058.1:0-977 GCF_003026165.1 Photobacterium sp. GB-1
GATAATCGACGTTAAATAATAAGGATAATGGCTTTAACGCTTCAGAATTAAAGAGGGTTTTATTATAAATCAGGGTATTAATATTATTGGTTCACACCAAGGATAACGCTCGACTTCTTTTTGGCATCCCTCTTCATGCTATTTCCAATATTTACTTATATAAGGTGGCTTGGGCTTGTCCAACACTTCGGATAGGTGTCGGCTTCGCGACACATATCCTTATTTGTTATGTGCGTTTCACGGCGACCACTGAATATATGTGCCAATGTTTCGTTGCACCTATTGTTGTTTGACCTACTTCATCTCGTTCAGACCAACTAACTATGTCAAAATTAGTTAGCATTGCTCGAATCTCTGACTCTGTGAAAGGTGAAGTTGGAACGCGAAAACCTGCAGCCCAACTATCTTTATAACCCATAAAGTCGCCAGCAAATACCCCACCGACAACTAATGAGGATTCAATGTTATGCCAAATCGTCGAAAACACAGTTGGGACTGCAAAAAACAAACTGTTATTTGCAATTACTACCCCCGATTTTGGGTACCGAAACGATTCAAACGAAGATTGCTCAATGTTAATTTGTGGATTTGAACCAAATCTATCATTACAAATAGTTATTGAATCAGGATTAACGTCAAACCCAAACACTTTGTAATTTTGACCCGATAGATAATCGATATCACTGCCGGTTCCACAACCACAGTCAGTGGCTACTTTGAGGTTTGATTCATTAAGTCTGACAGCAAATTCAGTACGTTTTGAGTGTGGGCGAGACAGTGCCTTTTCGTAGTACTGACGCCAATTTTCAGTATTTTTATCCATAAATCTCTTATTTTCCGTAAAAGTACATAACAGTATATTAATAAGCATTCTTACTTTTACGCTTTATTAATACAGCAAATATTCAACATTCTAATAAATAAAAACATTTATTTTCATTACCTTAATCGCAAAAATTAGCATCCACCCGATATGT
>NZ_PYOB01000059.1:0-965 GCF_003026165.1 Photobacterium sp. GB-1
GTGCATCTTCGTAAGAAGTGGCAGTAACGATTTCGATAGTACGGCTTTCTAATTCAGCGATTAATGATTTAGTTGCACGATCGGCAAAGCTGTTTGGAGTAATGTTTTGGTGCTCAATAACGAGAGCGCGCATTTTATTAGTACTATTATTGTTGTTCATAATAACGCCTGAATAGAATGGTTGATTCTGATATATATCGATTTATAAGTGATATAAAGCAATAAAATATCTGGCAGAATTTATTGAGAATAAAATAAACAACCTCTTAATTAATATCACTATTAAAGGTAAGGGAATTGATGTTTATTATTTTTATTCTTACTACTTGTTTATTAACAAGTGATTTTTTGTATTTAAATTCGAGAAATTTAAATAATTAAAATATAACTCTTATTTTTAAGAATGATATTTTAAGTTGAATAGTTATCTTGTCTTCGAGGTATATAATGCGCTCTTTTCACAAAAATAAAACCATATAAACGGAATGAATTATTGCATTTTTACTAAAAAATAAGCCGATAAGTATCATTATTCGACCATGTTTTTTCATAAATCGTTCTCTAATGTTACCTTTGATGTCTCTTTTGAGGTTAAATCCTTTTTTTACAATAACTTATCTTTGTGTTGTCTGATGTCATATCAAATGCAAATAATGGCTATGTTTTTATTATGCAAAAATAATGAAAATAAATTCACACAAGAATGTGTATTTATTTTCGTAAGTGTAGGTAAAGTAAGATTTAATTTGTATTCCTCTTTATTTAGTCTAAGTAAACTCAGTGTGTGAGGAATATCTGGCATGATTTAAACGCATAAAAAAATCCCCACTCAATGAGTGGGGATTTAGGGTAGTCACGTTATCGACTTAGTCGATTATAGAGCGTCTTTTTTGATACAAAGAACGTGGTATTTACCGTCTTCGATCTCTGCGCCTTCAGTTTCGTGTTCGAAACCTGGGAATTCT
>NZ_PYOB01000060.1:0-849 GCF_003026165.1 Photobacterium sp. GB-1
CAAAAAGGGATGTCCAGTAAAGCACGACTTTATCGGGTAAATGATTGGTAGGTTGGATTTGTGAATCTCCTCCCATAGTAGCAAAAGCGAGAGGTAACCCATAACCATTATAATCAGGTAAAAAGCCTTTTATACGCTTAAAATCACTAACCGTCATAAACTGACTATGAGTGTGTAAAATAGAGGTCCAATCTTCTTGCGTGTTAATACCATATGCTTTAGTGACTCTGACAGGGTAAAATGATGGCATAGCATAAGCCACAGTCCAATCAGGAACTTCATCAGGTACGCGTTCTCTATTTATCATGCTACAACCAGCCAGTAATAGGCAGAGCACCCCTGTTGATATAATATTTTTCATTTACTGTCCTTGTTTAAGGAGCGCTGAATCTAGCTATTTAATTGAGCGCCTCACAGGTTTCTATGAGGCGGTAGGCCAATATTAATGAAGCTGGTCAACAGTAAAATGTTTAGATGTATAAACCTTATTTACCTTGTCCCAAGGGATAGGCGTTAAGGTTGCGTTAGCCTTTTTAGCTCTTTTTTTAACATATTCTGTTGCTTGGAAATATTGTTTCGATGTGATTGAATTATAGTCAGTATCAGGCATGCTAGTTGGCGATAGTTCAGTAACGTACGTATACTTGCCACACCCTTCAAGCCACACTTTCACTTGTCCATTTGGTAGAAAACCAAAATCAAATTGACTTTGATAGCAAGCTCGTTTTATTCCATCTGGTCGAATGTAACTTTGCTTTTTATAGGCCAGCGCTTTCATTTTTGGGGTGACATCTAATTCAGTAATATAGAACTTCGCATCAAAAAGGGATGTCCAGTAAAGCACGACTT